>RFII01000077.1 GCA_003695265.1 Candidatus Woesearchaeota archaeon
GTGATAAGAGTGAATGTTGTTATTGTGGGAAAGAACACCCAACATGTGCATCTGACCCATTGACTATTAAGGAATTGTTTGATTTCTTTGGTTACAACCCGTTAACAGAATTAAGAAGATAAATTAAGGAGTCCTTTTTTTACAGCAAACATAGTTTTCGTCACAATTTAATTTGTTTTCCTCTGCTTGTGAATTATCTCCTTTAATGAAAACATCATACGGGCTTCTGCATGCGCTTAGAGTGCAAACGCCTTGCACGTTTGGCTGTTCGGGATCATTGCATTTTGGCGCGCAGCACGTATTGTATTTTGATGATTTGCACAAAAATTCGTCGTCTCTGTCAGGGTTATAGTTGTATTCTTGCACGTTAATCGTGTTGCCAGTGCAGCTTCCTTGAGAGCAATTCCACCCGTTTTGCGGGCCGCACTTGCACGGCGCTTTTTGGCATCTGGTGCCGCAGCAAACCTCGTCAGAGCTGCAGTCAGCGTCTCTTTCGCACCTGTGGCCTCCCGCCCTAATGATTATTGGAATATCACCAATCTGTGGTTGGCCCATGTAAGTTATGAAGTCGCTCGGCCTGGAAAGCTCGCAGCTATTGCTATCAACAGGCTTCCTCCTAAGCTCGTAATGAACAATCCAGGTTTGGTCCTGCTCCTCAGGCTTTTCTATTGAGTCTATGTAAACGTTGTACTTGGCTGCTTTCATGCATTGAGGGTCAAAGTCAATGCCTGTTAGCTCAAAAGAGGCATCATTTATGCTGAACGTGCATTTCCCACCTGTACAAGCATCTGCCAGCCTTTTCCTTGGCCCTCCGTTTATGGAGTATTCGTCTTTTGAAGTTGGGCTGAGCTGGATTCCCAGCTTAGGATCATTCTTATTATCTGCCTCTTTGTCAAAGAACTTGATTTCCGCGTTTATCGGGTTGTTTCTTGGCTTGACAAGAGTTGCTGGGTTGTGGGTTAGTTTGTATCCCGTGTAGTCTTCTGAGGTTTTAGCCCTGCATTCATTCTTTTCTTTCATTTCTCTTCCTTCCCACACATACCTTGACTCGAACTCGTCTACTTTGCTCAGCCTAACATTATCAACAAGAGTGAGTGGGTTGTAGAGGTAGCTTCCGTTAACGCTTATTTCCTCAGTGAATCCTTGCCTTTCATCAACTTTTATGCCTGCGTTGTTCCTTACCTCCACGTACAAGCACACGTTCTCATTGCTTGGCTGCTTGTAAACGTTGTAAACAAACTTTATGTCATCCCCTTCGTAGTAGGTTTGCTCGCGCGTCGGCTCTATAGGAGCGCCTCCGACGAAGTGCGCTGACGTTGCTCCAAGCCACGGAGCTCCTTCACCGCAGCTTATGTAGCCTCCTGTGGGGTCGAAAGTGCAGTCTATGAAATCATACAATGTTCTGTCCTTTATTGGGAAATAAAAGATGCCGACATTCCCTTCTAAGTGCTCTTCGCTGAAGCAGTCCTCTGCTGACTGCAGTGGCCCGTACTGGCTTCTTCCGCCGAGCTTTGGGTAAACCACCACTTTGTAATGATCGAACCTTCTCTGTGAGGGCACCACTTTAGAAGCGCCGCCATTAGCAGGGGTTCCCTGCTTTATGCTCCTGTCGCTGGTGTAGAATAATTGCTGGTAGCTTCCTGACCCCAAGTCGAGGCAGTCGCAGCCTCTCGTGTTGAAAGGGTCGTTTGCTGCAAGCCAGCTGCAGTCTATTCCGTTGTCGTAGTACTTTGCTTCTTCTTCTGCTGTGACGCATGACAAATAAATGTCGAAGTGGTCTATGTCGCATCCGGGCATTATCCACCAGCCAGCCCTGTACTCATAAGTCGTGCTTCCGTCAACAGGGTTTATGTTTGTTAGCCTCCTGTTGCTTTCTATCATGTTGAACCCTGTCTCGTAATTAAGCTGGTAGGCAGTGTCTGCCAGGCCCTTCCAATTCAGGTCCCAGTCACTGAACAATGCTCCTAAGCAGATTTTTCTTGCAACGTTTTCCTCGCTCAATCCGAGGAAATCGCTTAGCACCGCGTTGTTGTAATCCTCTCCTATTTCCTGTCCTAATTCGTTTACGCCGTCAAACACCGCGCTGAACCCAGTCCTGACAGCAGCTATTACTTTGTTTTCCTCGTTTTCCGTGTCTGGCCCGCGGAAAACGTCTGATGACTTGCAGCTTCCCTTAACCATGGAGATTAGGTTGTACATTGAGTCGCACACGTACTGTGTCATTAGCTCTTTGCACAATCCAGCGTCTGCGTCCCCTCTAACTTTAACTTCTTGCAAGCAGCCTTCCATCGCAGCAAGAAAATTCTTCCAGTACTCGATCCTCTTGTACACTAAGCCTACTGCGCCGCACTGCATTGAAAGCCAGAAGCTGTCTTTCGGATCAAGCATTAATGTCTCGTTTTCTTTTCCGAACAGCTGCCAGAACAAATGATTAGTGCCGAAGCACGCGGGCGCGTCCCTTCCAGCGTAGTACCTGTAAGGGTTGTACAGGTAAGGTCCTGTGCCTGTTTCGCGCCACCCAGTTATTTCGCCGTTTTGAATGTGAGGCCTTAGCTTCCAGTAGCGGTAATCCCACTCAACATTATCATCTGAGTTTGCTTTATAGTCATAGTATGCTGAGTTGTCGTATTCTGAGCTCTTGTCGCTTATGCAGCAGCACTCAACGCTGTCACCAGGATTTTCTTTAGGATCAAAGCATTTTTTGTTTCCTTCAACACCAGGTGTTCCATCAAGGCTCGTGTAGCCTGCAGGAACCCTTATTTTTTCTTCGCCAAAACCTGTGCATTCGCTGCTCTTCATGCACTCTCCTCTCTCATATTCTATCGGCGAGATTCTCGTGCAGTACTCGTTGCAGCTGAAAGGCCTCGGCGCTAAAAACCTGTCATCAGTACTTCCTGGTAAGACTGCCAAGCATTTTGGGGGATTTGTTGGTAAGCTTGACTGCGGCTCATAGCCCTTGTCAACCCTCCAAAGCCACACAATGCCTTTATCAGAGTCAGAACTGGGGCATTTGTCTTGCGGAGCAACAACGTAGCTCCCTATCTCCTCAACCCCTCTCCTGCTTTGTTTTGTGTATCGCCAGCAGCCCCTCCTGCTGTCAAAGCCTTCTTGCTTGGCAGCATCGTTGAATTCCTCGCAACTAGGAAACTTAACAAGGTAATACCCTTTCTCATCCACATCACACTCTTTTTTGTACTGCTTTATGAGTGCCTGGTCGATTTCTGAATTTGTTTTTTGCTGCGTCCATCTTGACGGCGCGTTATGGCCGAACAATCTGTCACATGTGAACCTGTATGCTGTGTAGAGCTTGCCTTCTGCCTTCCACGCTGAGGAGCAGCCGCCGTAGCATTTCTCAAGGCATTCATTGCTTAACCTGTTGGGGTCTGGCTTGTTTTTTGAAAGCTCAGCCTGATCATTAGCGCTTGAGCATTCTTGAGTGTTTTTGCACTGGTCTTCTGGCGGCGGCCCTGTCCATTTAGCCCAGCCGCACCTGAACCTCCTATAAATAGAGAAAGCAAGCCTGGCCAGTATTCCTATGCCGCACGCCTTTGAAGTGTATTCTATTAATGGCTGAATTGTGTCCATCAGTTTCTGCAGGTTCTCTTTCTGCTTGCTTATGAATTCCAGGCCCTCATTGAAAACCCAGCCCGGCAGCTCGCTCGGGTTGAACCTTGCGCTGTCTAAAGTATAAGTAACTTCTGTGCATATGTTTTGGGTTCCTGTTTTTCTGTGGCCTGCAACGTCCTCGTACTCGTAAGTAACCCTGACTTCCAGCGGAAAGGTTATTTCGTTTGACACCGCTTCTAAGTATGACTTAAGATTATCACTGTCCAAGAATTCGCTAAGGTCTCTTAAAGGCCTGAGGTTTGGCCATTGAACCCACCAAATCCTGCCCTGGTCGTCAAGCATTTGCGCCCTGCCAGCTGTTGTCATTAGCTGGCAGCTCAGGTTGTATCGGTCTCCCTTAAAGTAGCGGTTGCATATCGGTGTTACTTGGACTCCTTTAATAACCTCATAATTGTAAGATGTCATAGGCGTGAACTCAAGATATATTGAAAGGCTTTCAGTGCCGTCCTCAATCCTCTCAACGCTTAATGGGTTTGGGGTTTGGTATTCTATTAGGTTTCGCACGTTCCAGTGGTACTCGCCTGAGCCGCACGGCGATACTGTGTAGCTGAAAGAGGCTGGCTCTCCTTTCAGGCCGTACTCGTCCCAAGCAGTTAAAGTTATTGGAATGCTTTTTGTAATCTGGTCGAATTCAGTGCTTTCTTCTCCAGCAGTCACTTCTCTCGGCCATGAGCCTCCATAAGCTAAGGTGAGGTCAACATCCTTAAACTCGAAATCGCCGTTCTCGTCGGCTGTGACTGTCTCATTGTAAGGCTCTGAAGCTCCTCCAACTCCGATCTGCCTTCCAGACTGGTTTCTCAGGAAGAACAGGTTTACCCTGGCGTTGGGCTCTGTCTTCCCCTTTATGTCAATATTATCAGCTTGGTCCTCTGAAATCACAGCCCTGTCAGGTGGTATTATGCTGCTGTGGTTTATTTCCGCGCCGTGCTTGTCAACGATTGTTGAGTTTGTTATGGAAACGCTGTTCCCTGCCAGGTCAAACCCAGTCACTGTTATTGTGTAAGAATTGTCTTCTTCGCCGAGCCTTACAGTGTCCTCGAAACTGCCCGTCACATTAGTTATTGTTCTGTTGTAGCCGCTGCTCGCCTCTATTTTTATCATACCGGGCAAATAAGCGTCGCTCAAAGTCCCGGTGAGGTTGAATTCTGACGAGTTAATAATTACTTTGGGGATTTCGCTTATGCTCAGCACTGGCTCTTCAAAGTCAACTCTTATGTTAAACGTTGTTTCATTCTCATTATTGGAGCTGTCCTTGGAGTAAATCCTCACTTGGTTCACGGTTTGGTCAAGCTCAATTCTGGGAAAGTTGAAAGTGCCTGAGCTTCCTGTCTGCTCAGCAGTTGACCTCGCCTTGACAATCCCGTTAACGTAAACTATCACTAGTGAGTTCGGCTCTGTCCTCCCGAAAATTCTTATTTTGTCATCATTAGCGTAGTAATAGTTGTTGTAGAAGTTCGCGGAAACGTTAAAGTCAATAAAAGGAGGCTGGGTGTCATCACTAACAGGAGTAAAATTGTACTGTGGTGTCACATAACAAGTGTCGTTTGGCAGGCAGGAGCTCAGCTGGTAAAAGTATTCCTGCCCTGTTATTAGAGGGCTTATGCTAATCGAATGCTCAGTAACAAGCGAGCTGTTTCCGGCTGTGCTGTCTAAGGCTCCAATACCATAGCTTACTGATGAGTTTGATGCTTCGTCTGTTTCCCAATTAATCGTTGCGGAGCTTCCTGAAAAAGAAATATTGTTATCAGGACTGTGGGTTATGCTCAGCGCGTAGGCTGTTTCAACGCTAAGGAAGACTAAAAGGGTTATTAAAGCTAATGCAATGCTTTGCCTCACCTTCTTTTTCATAACATTACTCATTTTTTATTGTTGTTTAAATATTTTATGTGAGCTCGGGCGCTGAAACGTTAAGCGAATAAGATGGGAGTCCTGAGAAGAACAAAAACTGCTCTTCCTCTGAGCCCTCAAAGCCAACGACGTGGAAGGTTATCTTGTCAGAGTTCTCTAAATCAGGCCATGGGACATTCCACTGCCTTGAAAGGCCTCCTGTGAGTGTTTCGTTCTCAAAAACGTAGATTGTGAGGTTGTAAGTGAAGTCATCATCTGCCAGAAGCGTTAGCGGGAAGTCTGAGCTGTTCGGCAGTATTGAGAAGGTGTCATAAGAGTTGTCCGCAGCCACTATTTGTATCAGCGCTGTCTCGTTCTCGCTGAGCTCTTCTGTTCTTGACACGTCATTAATGTCATGCTTTATTATCTCAATGTCCTTTATCCTTTTTATTGGGGTGAGCATTAGGTCGTAAGTGTTGTCCATGTTTGAGTTTATGAACATCTCCTTTTCCAAGTATCCATCGGCCTTCCCCCTTACGATTCCCCTTATGCAGTACGGGAATTTTTTTGCGAGAGCGTATGCTCCGCCGTGCCAGTCGCTTTGGCCCATTTCGCATGTGTAAGGGCCGCACGTGAAGCTTATGTTTACGTCATCAACGTACTCGCCTGTCCTCTCATTGACAGTGTAAATTATTAGGCCGTTTCTCACGTCATTGCAGTATTCCTCGTTCGTAACAGTGTCTGCTGCTTCGAAAACGCTTCTTCCCAGGTTTTGCCTGTCCGGCCTGTTGTGGTTTATTGAAACCTTGAAAGCAAAATTGAATGAGTAAGCCTCGTGCTCGTCTGTCTTTGAGTCTGTTATTGTGACTCTGACAGGGTACTCTATGTCATAAGTGAAGTGCCACAGGCTAACACAAACCCATTTTAGAAGGTCTTGGCCTGGAAGCGTGTTTGACTTCAATAACAAGCCGTTGCTCGGCCTAGCGTAGAGGTCGAAAGGCCAGTCCATTTGGTGCTGGAAAGCAACTCTGAAGTCATACTGCGAGTCCGTAAAGTTGAGGTAGAAGTGGTTTTTCATGTAATCTGTGTCCTGACCTGCTATTTCGTCAGGAATCGGCGTGTACTTAGTGCCTGCAACTTTCACGTATGGCAGGTTATAATGCATTAATCTTTGAAGCTCTTTCTTAACGTCAAGCATGTTCCACTCCTTTCCGCCACAATCAATGTCATAACCCATTAAGGGTATTCTGTCCTCGTCCAAGCCCACAAAGTCCATTGTTCTTTTCTCAAAAAACGCGTAGGAGTTCTCTGCTTCCATTATTTTTGTGGCGAGCTCGTACATTTTCTTTAGCCTTACATTAACAACTCCATGGAAGTCCTCAACCACGATTGATTTCAGGCCCTGCTTGTTTCTGAACTCGAGCGGGTAATGAACATTAACCACCACGTTCTCATTCGCTATGGTTGTTTGCGCGCTTATGTTGCCCAGCTCCACAACGTAGTACTGGCCTTTGAAAGCTGTGAGGTTTTCCAGGCAGGATGGCA
The DNA here is from genome assembly GCA_003695265.1 of Candidatus Woesearchaeota archaeon. GTDB lineage: Archaea > Nanobdellota > Nanobdellia > Woesearchaeales > J072 > J072. The sequence continues at coordinate 7,000 of RFII01000077.1, forward strand.
TTGTTTCCTCAACAAAGATGCTTATGTCGCGCTGCATTCTCTCAATGCTTGGAGTCTGGTTCACGCCCTCGTAAAACCAGTAGGGCATTTTCATCAAGCCGTTAGGAGCAATCGACAAGTAGCTTAGAGGATTCTGCTCTATTCGCTGCGGAAAGTAGATGAAGCCTGACTGCATTCCAAGCCTAGTCACTGCCTCAAAAGCCTTTTCCTCAGCGCAACTCTCAACATAGCCTATCATTGGCTGGAGCTCGGCAGGGATTATCTGCTCTGGCTTGAAGTACTGGCTCTCGTTCCTCACGTAAACAACAATGAATAAAGATATTAAAAGGATTATTCCGATGATTATAAAAGCTGTTATCTGCGCTTTTCTTCCCATCTCATAATCCTCCTTGTAGTATTATAAAAGTAGAACCTGAACCACACACTGTATAGAAAGAATAAAAGCATTGTGGCGTAAGAGCCGTTGTAAAGCCCGTCTAAGTAATTGCCGAGCATGCCAATGAGTGTTAGTATTATTATTGCGAAAGCAAAAGGGATAATATAATATACTAGTTTTGTTGCTCCGATTTTAAAGCTTTGCCACACCGCTTTTATTGAGTCAGTCCTCGCGAGCAAGACTGACATCACATTAGTAAAGTACACGAGAATAATAAACAATGTAAGCATAGCTCCTGTGCTTATGTCAGTTATTAGGGAAAGAAGGTAAATCAGCACAGCCCATAAGATTATCCAGGAAAGGCTTGCAAGGAAGAAAGCGTAAAATGTTTTTGCAGAGTATTTTTTGTGTGTGATTATCTTCCAAACCTTGGCCTTGAAAAAAGCTACTGCTGCCAGAAAGATTATTAAGGCTAAGAACACGTAAGCCACGACAACAGAGGCTGCTTTTTGCAGGCTCATTGTCTGAATGTCAGCCTCTGAGAAAATGCTTTGCAGGCCTAAGTTCATGATGCTCAGCACTAAGAACGAGAAAATGTAGAACGCGATGTCAAGCAACGCTGCAATGCCGTAATCCTTGTTAATCCTTCTGAAAGAGCTGTAAAGCCCTTCTATTTCCCTTATTACGTAAGATTTTTTTTTCTTTTTCATTCGAACATCGGCTTTAACAATTCATTGTTTTGCTCTGAGTACTCCTGCAGGTTTTTCATATTAAGCATTTCATCCCAGCTGCTCGGCACTCCAAAGTCGAAAACGTACAGTGTCATGTTTTGTTTGCCTGAGTAAAGGTCTGACTTATAAATTGTTATGTTTGCCAGGCCTCCTCCTGAAGGCCATCCTGTTTGGTTGAGCTCAGGGTACTCTGTTGTCTGGTGGTCAACGCAAACGCCCAATATCTTTGTAACGCAGTCCTCGCGGGTTTCAGCAGGAATGTACACTTCGCCATTGTAGTAAAGGTAAGCAACGTACCTGTAAGTTCCAGGCACGAGGTTGAACGAATAATTTTCCAATGGTATTGTTATGTTCTCATGAGACATTTTATCAAGGTTATTGATCATTTCCTCGTATTCCCCTCTGGTAATGCTTCCGTTAGCGTACATTTCATCATAAGCCTGCCTTTGAGCTTCGTAATCAACGTTTATGGGACTTTCTTCTGTCTGGTACCAGATGAAGCTTATCAGCGGCACGTCTGTCTCGTCAGGATCCTCTTTCACGCGCTGCATCGTAATAGAAACTTTGTCAAGCTCGCCAAGCTCAGTAGCTGCTTCTTTTTTCATCCTGTAATACTCTGCAGGGCTTGAAGGGTACGGGTCAGGGTAAAGCACTTGGCTTACTAAGTCCTCAGTCCTTTTCTTTACTTTAATATTTATTTCCTTGAAAGGCCAGAGCTCAAAAGTGAAGCTTTCAGGAGGGCCCTCTTCTAAGTTGTTGAAAAGGATTGGCTTGCTGAAGTAGCCTTGCTTCTCAGCTATTATTTTGCCGCCGAAAGCGCAGTAAGGGAAATTCGCAGTTAATGCTGCTTGTCCTCCGCTGAGCTCTGTTTCTCCTATGAACACGCGCTGCCCGCACCTGTAGTATATCCTTACTCCCACGAGCTCTGAGTCGTCAAGCGCGTTTATTGTCCTCACAGTAATTGACTTGTTTATTAGCTGTCCCGGGTCGTTAATGCTGATAGGAGAAACATATGCTGTAACATTGCTCAAGGCTTCTGCCCTTACAGGCTCGTTGTTGATTATGTTGGCTTCTAAAGCAACGTAAAACTCTAAGCCGCGGTTGTTGAAAGCGTAAGGGTCGTAAAGCCTCATGATAACAGGGAATGAAACGTCGTACTTTACGCGCTCGTCTTTCAGTGACAGGCCGATGAACCTTGTTATGAAGTTTGAGGGTATTATGTCTGGAGGAATGTAAACTTCTGAGTCTCCAATGCTTACATGTATTGGGGTGTCGGGAGGGTAAAAGAAGCTTACTGCATAGGGGTGTTGCTTGTCATCATCAGGCATTCTGACAAGCATCATCTTGTATATTCCACTTCTCAAAGGATCTGAGAAACTGTTGGAAAGGCTTGGGTCGTTGTTCAGGGCGTTCGTGATTTTTACAATCCTTAACAGGTCAAGAATCTCATCCCTTATTATTTGCTCAACAACGTGCCTGACGTAGATGTGGATGTTGTCTCCTAATGTTAATCCGCTCATCTCAGGAAGGTCAGAGCCTGCTCCAGCGTACAGCACTATTAAGTCCTTTACAATGTTCTCTATGAAAGTGCTCTCACGCTCAAAATTGATTATTTCTGTTGCGAAATCCCACAAGCCTTTCAGGTTGACGTCAGCATTCCTAACGAACTTTGAGACTGAGTAAGTTGTTGGGGAGCCTTTCACATTCACTTGTAAAGGGTAGTTAACCTTGAACACCACGTTGTTTTTTGTTATCTTAACATCTGTTTTTACTACGCCTTCGCTCACCTCGAACTGCTCAAAGTCAGAAAAGCCGCGCGTGCACGCCTTTAAGTTCGCGTTCATGTAGTGCTCGAGCTGTGACTCAACAGAGTTGTCGCCGTCAGAGACTTTCTTGAGGCTAGGCCTGTTGGACCTCACAACAAAATTGTTGTCCACGTAATGCCAGTACGGCAGGTACTGCGGCTCATAAATCAAGACGTCTGAATCAACCGCGAAAGGAGATATTTCAAGGTCTGAGGGAATGTCCACTGGGTTGATGTAGCCGCCGCCCATTCCGAGCTGCTGTATTGCCTCATACGCAACAGAGTCAATGCACTTGTCAACAAACTCCTTTACCGGCTGGATTTCGTAAGGCACTTCCTCTCCTTTTTCAACGCCGGGCTTTAAGCTGCCTATGTTGCCTCTTATGAAAAGGATTACTGCTGTTGAGAATACTAAGACTATGCCTATTATCAAAAACAGTGTTATCTGACCTCTTTTTTTCATTTTGATTATTCTGGCCTTACTCCTCCAGTATCCTCATTCAGATTGTGTTCTCCGTCATCATTAGTGTCGCCGCTCGGGCCGGTCGGCTGGCTTGTGACTGCTTCTCCCCTCCTGTTCCAAGTGTCTGTTGCCAAGTCACGGCAGTAGTCGTTGTAGCCGTAAATTTTTTCCTTGAACGTTAAGCAGATAGTAGTATAATTTCTCTGGCTGAAAAAGCTTCTCACAGTGTCGTAGCCGTCGTTCACTTCTCCTAGGCCTATGCTTATCCATTCCTTGCTGGGATCAGCTGGTATTGCAGTGTATTCGCCGCCATCATATTTCAGCTTTATCTTGTAATGAGCTACTGGCTCCTTGTCTTCTTCTAAGCTGTTAAGGTATGATGTTTCAAAAGCGTCTCTTTCAAGGTTTCCCACCATCCATTGTATTGTGTAGAGGAAATGAGTGTCATTGTACAAGACTCTTTCGCCTCCTACCCAGCCGCAAACAGTTCCTTGGCCGCAGTAAACAGCGCTCTGAGCAGCGTGCTCCGGATGCAGAGGAGTGTTTTTTCTTGGGTTGCACCAGCTCTCCTCCAAGTAATCCCAAGGGTCCTGCACTAAGTCGCCTAAAACGCTTTCGCGCCACCACTCCCCGATTCTTTCGCCCCAGCCAGTATAACGCCATATCATGTCAAAAGCAACTGTGAAGATGTTGTCTTCTCCCCCGCAGTCCTCATCCCACCAAATATAACATCCTTGTGGGCAAATCCCATCATCGTCATTGCCGCACTCGCCCCAAAGCCTGACCTCGTCTGCTGGAACGCATTCCTTGTCATTGCAAACGCAGTTTTCAATTTTCCTTTCCACTTGTTTTCCATCTTCCTCAACAGTTTCTGTACCGCAATTCTTGCATTTGATACCATTGCAAATATCACCTGCTTTGCACTCTTTCTGTCCTGGTTTTTCCTTACACTTACCAACACGCTCTGATTCCTCCTTGCATTTTTCTTTTTCATCAGGCTTGAAGGCCTTGGTAAGAGTGTCTTTATTACAATACCAACCTTCATCCGCGAGCTTCCCAAAACAATTACACTTATCATTTACTGTATCCTCACAAGTATTAGAAGGATTGCATTCTTCATAATCATCAACGGTTGGAGTCAAGCCCAACGTCTCCATTTCATCAGCAGTCAGCTGGATTGTGAGAGTGTCAGCAAAAGATATTCCAATTAATATTAAGAAAATCATTGCCGTTATTCCAAGTATTATTTTTCGTTTCATTCGCAATCACTCATTCTGTGTTTAACGGTTTTGTCAACAGCTTTTGAATGATCATCCTTGTTCCACAAATAAACCTTGACTGTGTATTCTTCTCCTCCATTCAATCCTTCTATTCTTGCTCCCCTCCCTTTTCCATCGATTTCGATTTCGCCTTCTATTCCAGGATACCTGCTTAAGTCAAGGGTTAAAACGCCGCACTCAAAGCCAGGCTCACGAGCGCAGCATGCATCCTCATCATCTAAGCACTTATCCCTGTTTGCTAAGTCGCATTGTTTTTGCGGGCCGCAATCCTTATGATATTCCCAATTATTATTACATTTTTTTATTTTATTGTCTTCGCACATATACTGGCCGTTGGTGCATGGTTGCGCGTCACACGGCTTATCAGGGGGGTATCTTTTGTTAAAGCAGCAGTTTCCAGTTTTCCACACTTGGAACTTATTATTTTCTCCTTTGCACAGGCAAGCAGACGTTATTGGGCCTTGGTCACACACAGGATAAGTGTCGCATCGCTCATCTAAATGCACGTATTCACCACCAATTTTGCAACACCAGCCATTCCTGGCATCATTGCAATTCGAACAAGGATTACTGTCAGTGCATTCAACCGAGTCATGGTTCTGGTTTTGAGACTCCTCTTCCGGCTTGCAGCACTTATTAATATTGTCTTGGCAAGCATCATCTCCCGAACAAACTTGTCCTTGAGCACAATAGCCACTTTGCTCAACCCATACCCAATTATTATTCTTCTCACATTTTTTTACTTTATTATCCTCACAAATATACTTATTTCTCATGCTTTCATCACACGTTACAGTGCCGGCGTTTTGATTATTGCTCTGTTGAGAGCAGCAAACCTTGCCTGAATCTGTGCAGTAAAAGCCCGACATCACATTGCTGTCATCACAATCAGAAGATGCCTTGCATGTTGCTTCTGCTGAGTTGCCTTGGCCGCATTCTTTGCTCGTGTCGCAGCACCACTTATCACTTAAGCTGCCGTAGCAGTATCCAGGATTGCAGTAAGGTGCGTTATTGCATTCTGTTGTTGATGAAATGCCGCAGTCAGAGCACCTCCAATCAGTGCCGTATTGTTCTGAGCACGTTTTTTCTTTCTTGCAGCATTTTTTATTGTCAGCACAGTCTGCATAACGCGTGTCAATTCCTCCTTGAGCGTCGCAGCCGTTATCACCAGAGGTTTTAGCGCATTGGTTTTGAGGGCATTCAGGTTTACATTGCTCTTGAGTTTTATCATTCTTTCTTAAAGCTTTATAAGATGAATCAGAGATTATATTTTGGTCATTCCAAGCGTTCTTACAATCTTCAGCAGAGGTACAAACCCCTTTACAAGTACATTCAGCAACAACACAAACATTTTTATCAGAATCCCAGTACTGTGGCTTAGCCTCACAACTTCCTTTTTCACATGCAGAAAGACCATCACAGTAATTCCTATCAACATTAACCCATCCGTCACCTAAGACGTCAATACAGTATTGGTTGGTTTCAAGAAGCTTCCATTTGCATTCACCTATGTTTTGCATGTTTTCATATTTGCAACAGCAACTGTACTTCCAAAGAGGGTCGTCTGGAAGTGGTTCATAACAATCATAACCATTCTGCCTTTCATCACATTTTTTGTTTCCAGAACATTCTTTTAAGAGTTTCCAATAAGATCCTCTTGCCACAAAGTCTAATACTTTCGTTCTGTCATTTGTGCAAGCTTCCTGCCAAGGCCAAGCCCAAGCATCATGTTGATTTAATTCAGCGCACCTAACACTAGGATCCCATGGACACTTCCAGTGACCACTACGCCCTTCCTCTGCAAAGGCAATACTAATTAAGAATAAAATTCCAACAATTAACATTAACATTATTTTTCTCATTCTTCGCATTCTCCTGTTGCGTAGTTCCATTTGTCTTCTGGGCACATCGCGTCTTCGCAGATGTCTTCCATTTCTGAGGGCAGGTTAAAGTTTAGTTGCTGGTGCACGCTCGCAACAGCGCCTATCTTGTTGTTCACGTCCATTATTCCGCGTATGGTGTTGGCCATGTCGCAGGCTGCTTTTTGCCAGTCTGAAAGTTCAGCCCTGCCTTTGCTGTCGCAAGTGAACCAGCTTTGCAGCAGTGCTTTTGCAAGCCTTGGTATTCCTGTTTCAGGAAGTGATATTATGCTTTGCTGAATCCCCCTGATAAGCCTTGTGAAACCTAGGAAGTCAAAGGCTTCTCCTAGCACTGTTGTGCACATGTACATTGCTCTGGCGTCTGCGCACATTCCAATGTCGCCTCCGTTGCTAACTGCTTTCCTCATGCAGTTTATGTATTCGCATTGGATGTAGCGGTACTTCTGCATGTTGTAGATTATTCCTGGAAGGCACGCGGTTGCGACTGCTGCTGGCAGATTATTCTTCGGGTCTAGTGACGTCGGGCTCATATAGCCATAGCTCTGCAGGCCCCTTATCACGCCAGTGTCTCTTAAGCCTGGTATTGCTGTGATGTCGCCGCCTATCATGTCAATGTAGCGCTGCCACGGCACAACATAACTGCAGCTCGCGTAATCGCAGTAGTTCCTTAGGCTTGCGTAAGTGCTTGCCTGCGACAACGTTTTTTTGTCGAGCTTGAAGGTTGGCGGCTGGCTCGGAGCAGATCCTTCCTTGCACCTGTCATAAGCTCCGGATTTCTTCCAGTAGTCGTACTGGCCGTACCAGAACGGGTAAATAAGATATTTTCCCAGGAATTCGTAAGGGTAGCATCCCACTTGGAAAACCGCTTCTCCAGCTCCTTCATTAATGTGTTTTATGAAGCTGCCAAGCGCCTCGAGTGATGAGAACGCCTGCCAGAAGTGAACGACGCTTCTTGCGTTGTTGCAGAAGCCCTCAAACTTTTTCAGCGCATTGTTTGCTTCTCCAATCCACTCCCAGTCCGCCATTCCGCTTTCCTGCGCTTTCTTTATTTTTTCTTTTATTTTTTCGTCCGGAGGCGCGTTAAGCCTGCTTCCCCTAAGCTTGACTGGAAAAGTAAAATTGTCAATCTCGGCTTCTGGGTAAACGTTTGAGCCGAGCATTTCGTAAGTCCTTAGCTCGCACGTAACATTAAACTTAAACTTGTCTGAGGGCACTTCAGGCCTTAATGGTTTGAGTGCGAAGTCAGCCCTGTTCTCGTCTGACAAGTTCATCCTCGGCCTGACAAGCCTGGGATAATTCTCGCTGAAGAAGTAATCTTCATAAATGCTTTCATCCCCTCCTATGCTGCAGTCATCTAATTCCATGTTAAGCACTTTCACGTTTGGGTTTCCTGTAAGCTTGAACGGAACTGAGTAAGCATATTCGTCAACCAAGGTTAATGTCAGCCTGCTGACTCCATTCTTAGGCCGGATCTCATCCTCAAGAATATCAACACCAATAAGGTCTTGGCCTGTCTCGTTTAACACGCCGAAGACTTCTTTTTGGATTGTGATGTTTGCTGTGTTGTTTGAAAAGTCGCTCACCTCAAAGTACAAGTCAGCAGTCCTGTGGCCTCCCATCACAGTGTCTGTCGGGCTTATCGTGCAAGTGTATAATTCTCCGCTCGCAACAGCGCAGTCAACTACGTCATTCTCATGCCCTATGCTGTAAAGCTCTGACAGGTTTGCCCTGGCTTCTCTTATGCCCCAGCCGGGCTCTGTCACGTTGAACGTTATTGTTATTACGTCGCCGCCTTTTATTTCTGAGAGGCCGTCCTGGTTTATTATGGAAAAGCTGTCAGCATCGATTATTGGAGCAGCGTCATCAAAGTACAGCATGTAATGAGTTTCTCCTGTAACCGCATTTCCAACATCATCTCTTGAAGGGTAAACTATTGAGACGAAGGGAGTGCTGGGCCCTTGAATGTTCACGTTAACTGGCACTGTGCATTCCCATGATGGCTCTGCTCCCTCACACCTAAAGACGCGCCTTGCTGTCGTGTAGCTAGGGTTGAGCTCGTTAAGCATTAACCATATTAGATTATTATTAAAGCCGGCTCCTGTGTCTGTTAAGACAACTTTCAGGTTCTGCTGCCCTCTTCTCAGATAAAAGTTGCCGTCATTGTCGTAAAGCTCTGTTTCAATAGAATTAACAACAGGCGCATCATTGTCCTCAATTAGTGTTGCGCTCACAGCCCTTGTCGTGTTGTGGCCGAACTCATCAAAAGCAGTGACTGTTATCTCAGCAGTGGTGCTTGACAGCAGCAAGTCTATTTCTCTCCAGGAGCATTCCCAATTGTTGCCTGAGGTTTTCTCGCAGCTAACCCTTCCAGGACTGCCTTTCTCCCATGAAGTGCTCCTATACTCAGGCTTCTGAGGGTTTAAGCCTGAGATGTCTGCCTCGACTTTCTGCAGGTTTGCGTCAGTTATGGTTACGAAAGCGTCAACATGGCTTATCGTCCTGTCGCTTCCAGAAGTTGAAACATACCTTACTGGATTGCCGTTCTTCATTAAGGCAAGCGTTCCGCTTATGCTCGGGCTTACAGAATCAACAGTGACTGTGCCTAAGCTTTCCATCCTTTCGTTTCCCGTGTTGTCTCTTGCTGTGTAGCTGAATTCTAAGACGCCGTCCTCTGCAGCGTCTATTGTTTCTGTTATTGTGTGCGTGCAGTCTCCGGGCCACGCGTTAATAACAACTGTTTTGTCAACACTTCCAAGATGGAAAACAATTTCCTTCGTGCCTGAGCAGCCGTACCCTGTTGCGGAGATTGTGTCCTCAACCACTGCTTCTATCTCAAGAGTCCTGTCATTAGTATTAATTGAGTTTATGCTGACAGTGGGCGCTACTCCGTCAACCTTTATGCCTGCTTCCACAACAGGCCCTACTGGCTGGTCTCCCTCATATTTTTGCAGCTTGTAAGGTGGAGTTTTTGGGCCTGCTGGAAGATTATTAGGCCCAATGTCCATGCTGCAGTAATAAAGGCTTAGGCCTTGTATTGGCGTGCAGTTGAAGAACCTGAATTCATCGCCCAGAATCCTGATGTTCTCCGAGTCTGTTGTTATGTTTATGAATGTGTGGTCTGACATTCTCCTATAACCATCAACGCCATCCTGGCCTGAAATGTGGTTCACGCTGATCAGCGCAAAAGCAGTGTTTGACATTAGTAAAATTATTATAATTGCCAATGCCTGTCTTATTGCTCGTTTCATTGTGTCATTGATTGGTAGCACGTGAATTTGTAAAAGTCCGAGTTTATGCTCCTGCAAGCTTGATACCTGTCTGAAACGTCGAATTCCGGGTTGTTCGCCATGATTAGGTAGCAGACGTCTTTTTCCTGGCCTTTTTTCTCGCTGCATTTCTGCTGCGCCTCTTCTAAGTAGCTTCCTTTCAGCTCTGCTATTGTTGCTTTGCTCAGCCTGATTGTCTTGTTGTAAAAATTAAGGCCTAACCCCACCAAGACAAGGAAAACGCACGCCCAGATTAGTATTAGGGAATAAAGGAATGCCAAGTCTTTTTTCTGCACCGGCTTCTTGTGGTAAGACCTCACAACAAAGTAGTCTCTCTCACTGAACAAGTACCAGAGTATTAGGCCGTTCACGACAAGGGTTATGAAAAATGACAGCAAGCTTATGTTCCTTAGGACAGAAAAGCTGTTTCCTTCATGCAGGAAGAGTGATAAGAAAGCATTTAAGATGCCGAACCCAAACCATACAACGCTAACTTCAAAAGCCCATTCCTTCCTGTTCAGGTAGCCGTACACCAGAAAAGCTAATAGCACGGCTATTGCGAAGTTAAACGCAGAGGCGTCTGCTCCTCTTATTATTTTTCCGAGAACATATGTTGTTGGCGTTGAAATTCCTAATATGAAGTAAAGCATGAAGAACAAGAAAAGTATTATTAAGTAGCCAGAGAGAACCCTTATTCCTAAAGGGATTGTGTAATCCTTGTGAAAGGGGATTATTTTTCTGGGATGCCTTTTTTTATTTTTTTGACTAACACCCCTCTTTTTCATCCTGACAAGTATGGAATTGTATGGATTTATAAATTTTGCGTTTTTAAAGAAGCATTTTTTGACTAAAAAAGATTTTAAAAAAGTTTTAGTGGACTAGAGCGTTATCAGCGACGCCTTTCACGCTGATAAGCTCTTTCTCTGTCCTTAACTCCTTGTTGTTGTACAGCACTTTATTCCCTGAGGTCACCATTTTTGCCTGCAAGAACTCTTTGAACTCAAGCTGCTTCTTCGGCTCCTGATTTATTCCATTCACAAAAACTCTGTCGCCGGGCTCGCTCTTTTCCGCAAGCAGAAGTGCAACTTTTTTTTCCTTGTCCTCAGCAGCAAGAAGCATTCCTTTGCTTTCTATTCCTCTTAGGCACGCTGGCTTAAGGTTGGCAACAACAACTATTTTTTTGCCTTTCAGCTGCTCTTTTGAGTAATACCCCTTAAGGCCCGCAACCAAAGTCCTTTTTTCTGCGCCTAAGTCTATGCTTAGGACGTAGAGCTTTTCTGCTTGTGGATGGTCTTCAGCGTTTAAGACTTTCGCGACTCTCAAGTCTAGTTTTGAGAAAGGATCCTCTTTTTTTGAGAACACTTCGAGCTCGTCCTCTATTTTTGATATTAAGGGCTTTGCCGCGTTTATTTTCTTGTTCTCAATGCTTTTGCCGAGGTCATCCCATTTGAGATCTTTCAGGCCGAGCTGTTCTTCCAGCTTCCTACAGAACCCTGGCAATACAGACTTGAGAAGCACGGCTAAGTCCCTGACGAGATGGGCGCATAATGTTAAGATTTCGTGAGCTTTTTTTCTGTCATCCCTGATAAGCTTCCAGGGCTCGTTTTCCTGGAAGTACTTGTTTCCTTTACTGCTGACAGCTAGTATTTTTTGGACTGCTTGCCTGAACTCGTAATTCTTGTAAGATTCTTCAATAGCAGAATAATCCTTCTGAACTTCCTCGTAAAAGCTTGAGTCACTCACTTCTGCGAGTTCTGAATTGTAATTCTTGTTAATGAAGCTTAGAACTCTGTAACAAAAATTCGCGATGTTCGCAACTAATTCGTTGTTTATTTTGTCCTTAAAGTCGTTTAAGTCGAGGTTGATGTCAGTCATTGACCTTGATAGGTTGGCAGCATAGTAAAACCTCAGGAATTCAGGGCTGATGTGCTCTGCGAACTCCTTTGCTGTTAGGAAAGTGCCCCTTGACTTGCTCATCTTTTCCCTGTTCACGTTGAGGAAGCCGTGCACTAAAACGTTGTGCGGCAGGTTGAAGCCTGAGCCCATGAGCATCGCAGGCCAGAACAACAAGTGGAAGTACGCGATGTCTTTTCCTATCACGTGGATTATTTTTGAGTTTTTGCCTTTCCAGTATTCTTCAATGCTGCAGTTGTGATTCTTGCAGTAATGCTCTGTGCTGGAAATGTAGCCAATAGGAGCGTCAAGCCAAACATAGTAATATTTGTCCTCTTCTCCTGGTATTTTAAAGCCGAAGTACGGGCCGTCCCTGCTGATGCACCAGTCCTCCAAGCCCTCTTTTATCCAGTTAAGGACTTGGTTTCTTATTTCGGGCTGCAATTCCTTGTTCTGTTTGAGCCATTCCTCCAGCTTTTGCGAGAATGAGCTCAGCTTGAAGAAGTAGTGCTTGCTCGTCTTCCTGACTGGCTTGCTTTTGCATAAGGTGCAGTAAGGCTCAATTAGGTCTGTTGTCTTGTAAGTGGAGTGGCATTTCTCGCACACATCGCCGTACTGGTCTTCTGCACCGCACTTCGGGCATTTTCCTTTCACGTAGCGGTCAGGAAGGAACCTTTTGCAGGACTCGCAGTAAGTTAGCTCGATTTCTTTTGTGTAAATAAGGTTTTTTTCTTTGAGGGTGTTGAATATTAGGTCGGAGTAATACTTGTTTTCTTTAGAGTTGGTTGAGTAGTAGCTATCAAACTCTATTTGGAAAAGTTTGAAGTCTTCCTGGTGCTCCTTATGGAATTTTTCAATGAACTTTTCTGGAGGAACTCCTTGTTTTGCCGCGTTTATTTCTATTGGCGCGCCGTGCGTGTCGTCAGCGCAGCAGTAAATCACGTCTTCTCCGATAAGCTTCAGGAACCTTACAAGTATGTCTGTTTGAATGTACTCTACTAAGTGGCCTATGTGTATTGAGCCGTTCGCGTAAGGCAGCGCGCTAGTAACCAGTATTTTCGTCATAGAGCAAAAAAACAGCCTTTTGTTTAAATACCTTTCTATACAAAGAATTCTTATTAGAATAATAAAATAATTTTTTTAGAGTGACTTCATAACATAGTATTCGTCATCGTCCTCAGAATTAATAGTTATCAGCAGAGTGGATGATGACTTTGACACTTTTTTCCTCAGCTCGCGCAGAAAGTCGATTATTTCCTCTTTTGAGTTTGATGAGATTAGTTCGTGAAGCCCGTCTAACAACAGGACGCCGTTTTTCGCAACTCCAAGAAAATTGTCTACTGAGTCGCCCAACAGTTTAAGGTCTTTGGGGTTTATTGTGTTCCAAGCCTTTATGTTTGTCAGCCACAGAAAGGGAGTTCTCTTAAGATCGTACTTTGCCCTTATCTTGTCGGGGTTTTCTGTTGTGATTATGAGGCCCTCTTTTCCTGAAGTGACGTGTTCTACTAAAACGTCATAGGACTTTTTCACTCCTTCGATAAAGTAAGTGAACCCTAGCTTTAAGTCGTGCTTTCTTTTTGGCTTTGCAAACCTGTCAATTCCGTCAACAATGCATTGCTCGCTCATGTTGCCTATTAGGTCTGTCTGGCTTAGGACGCCGTACAGCTTGTCATCCTCCTTTATGACAACTCTTCTTATGTTGTTCTCAACCAGCAAGTCTATAACCTCAAAAACAGGCGTTGTTGTCTGCACGGTGATTATTGGAGAGCTCATTATGTCCTCAACTTTCGTGTGCTCAGGGTCTTTGCCTACTGAAACAATTTTTTTGACGAAGTCCCTTTCTGTGACTATGCCTACAGGCTCTTCGTTCTCAGTAACAACAATTGCTCCCATGTTTTTTTCTGCCATTAGCCTAGCAGCTTCTTGGACTGTTTTGCCTTTAGAAATCTTTAGGACGCCCGGCTTTATAATGTCTCTGACTATTATAGGGGATTCGCTTTCTGCCCTTATGCTTAATTCCTTCAAAGCATTCACCTTTTTTTATTATTAGTTAGTGCGGACTTATATAAAATTATCGGTTCTTTTTTGGAAAAGAAAAATTTTATAAACTAACACTAACATAAGGGTGAGTATGAGGAGAAAAAAGAGATTATTGATAGCGCTTCTGATAACAGGCTTCTTAGTTCTTGCCAGCACAGCAATCCAGTTAAGCATAGGCAATAACTCAATAACTGGGGCTGCTGTTGTTATGGGCGAGAGAGTGTTTAAGCTCAACCTTTATTCAGGCCTCATTAATCTAGCAATAGTTACTCTCGGATTGCTGGGTTTTTACATTGAGGAGAAAGTAAGAATAAAAAGGATGAGCAGGAACATGATTGGTTATATTCGCTAAACAAGAAACTCGTGCTCTTTAACAATTTTCTTTCCATCCACATCAATTTCTCTGATAATAATTCCTTTCCTCTTCGCCTCCAGCCTTGCCCTCGCCGGGTCTTCTTCTACGAGTCTGTCATCAATTATAAGTTCTTTTATTATGTATGTGTGCTTTATTATAAGATTATTAAAATCACCAGCGTCCCACGCGAATTCTTCCTTAAATTTGTCAAAAAGAGAAATGTCGAGTTTTGCAGAGCAAAAATTTTCCATTGGCTTGCCTGGCTTGCCTAGTGATTTCTTCATTTTAAGCGTATTTTTTCCTGAGGCTAGGTCGCAGAGCACAAAGCAGTCTTTCAGCTCCTCAAAGAAATTCTTCAATTCCTCGTTGGAGAATGTGTGGCTGAACTCTGACTTTTTTCCGTTTGATGTCATCTTTACTGGTTTGATGCCGAATTTTTTATAAACACCAATTACGTCTTTTTGCGCAATGATTTTCCCCTTTGCCGTTGTTTCTGATTTAATGTTTTCAATAAAAAAATGTTCCAGAACGTCAAAGTATTCGGGCCCTGTTTTGACAGTAAAGCTTGATTTTCCTTTTCTCACCTCGAAAGGCTCTTTTTCGAATTCTCCTACGCCATAGCGAACAAATTTTTTGTGTGTGAACTCGTCAATCCTATTGTTTATGGCGTTCTTGATAAAGTTCAAAGAAATCACCTGTTTTTGTTAGTTTCGTTTGTGAGGTTGGTCTTGTTGACTCTGGGCAGCCATTCCTGCTTCGCAGCAGCCCCCACAGTTGCTTTGCTGCTCTTAAAAAGCTGGCCCAGCCATTTCGCGAACTCTTTTATAAAGGTTTTTTTGTTGGCAGGGTCGTTTAGGTCTGGCTCGCCCAATCCTTTAAAAATCATATAACCTCCTATCACGAGGAATATTACCAAAACCCAAAGCAGTTTTCCCATTTTTCACAGCCTCTTGACTTCTATGCTCACAGCTTTTTCCAAGACGCGAATATACCTTGGGCAAAGCGTGTACTCATAATGCATGCGCTCACAATATTTAAGTATTTCTTTTTTTTCCTGCTCTGAGCAAAATTCCACAACAACGTTTATTCCCTTCTTTTCTGGGTGGATTATTTTGAAAGATTTGAGGTCTTCCTTTATTTTTTTGCTGAGCTCATACCATTCCCTTGTTTTTTCCTCTGCTTTTGAGAGTTCTGCCTCAAGCTTTTCGCACAGCTCATCTGGAAATCCTGTTAGCGAGCTTATCTCTTTTGGAAAGCCCTTTTTTGCTGATATGGAGCCGCCGAAGCAAAGGCTTACCGGCTTCCATCTGCCGAAGCTGCAAACCATGAAGTCAGCATTTTTGTCGATTAATGATTTGTCGCCTATGCTTCCGGAAATGTCAGTTATGAGAAGGCAGTTTTTTTCCGTGCAAATAGAGGATATCTTTTTTATGGGCTGTTCAGCAAAGTAACCTGCTGGCTGCGCGCAAATAAGGGCAGAGTCTTTGCCCGCCTTGTTTTTAAGATCTTCAAGGTTGATTATGCCATAATCTGTCTTCACCTCGATTATTTCCAAGTCTAGGAGTCTCGGATATTCCTTGTAAGTGAGCCACCCTCCCTGGTCTGGTATGAGAATTCTTTTTTTTCCGAGCTGCTTTGCAGAGAGAAAAGCAAGAAAAACAGCGTGGTCTCCTGAGGGCGTAAGTTTTACAGCATTGTGGCCTGTTATTTCTTTCAGTCTTTTCACGCAGCTTTCCCTGCCCATAAGGCTGAGTAATAATTGGTTATTTAAAAAATTATGCGAAAGTTTTAAGACATATTAATTATTTCTGCTGGGAAAAATGGGACTGTCAGACTTGGTTAAGGGTTCAGCACGTATTGTTGGCGGCTTAGGAGCAGCTGTTGCCAGCTCTTATTATGTTGAAGCGCACACAATGCCCATGGACTTTTTTGGGTATGCTGGGATTATTGGCGGCGCAGGCTTGGTATTTAATGGTTTTAGAGGATTAGCCAATAAGTATTTTATGCCTGGAGCAGCCAGAGTGCTGACTGCAGGGTTTTTTTTAGGAGCAGCCGCTTTTGCTACTGGAATTCATGTGTGGGACAAGGTGGACAATGATTATGAGCGCGAAGTCATTAACATTAGGAATGCGCGAGTTGTGCCTCACCTAATACAGGAAGGAGAAAATCCATGGCAGTATTTCACAGAGGCTTACCGCGTTAACAACAGCACTAACAACTTTGAGCTGTGGCTTGAGCGCTTTGCAAGGGAAAACAAAGACAACCCTTACGTGATTGTTGAGGGAAAAGGAGCTGATATGAGAGTAATATTAAGGCCTGGAGGCACTGCTTACGTTCCTGTTCTGAGGGACTTGTTAACAGGTTATGAGTCTGCTGACAGCACCATTTTCCTAAAACCAGATTTTATTTCTAAGGAATAGCACTTAATTATCGAAAAGTTTATATACTAAAATGTATATTAATTTACTAAAAAAAGCAATCAGCTTAAATTTAGCTTAAATAAAAGAAAGAGGTGAAATATGATGAGCAAAAAAGGATTATCTCCGCTTATAGCAACAGTTCTTCTGATAGCGTTTGCAGTCGGCGTTGCCTCAATGGTTCTTGTGTGGGGCCGCGGCTTCTTCGTGGATTTCATGGAGCAGCAGGGCGGAGAGGCAGAGAAGGCAATGCAGTGCCTGGACGAGGTCAAGTTTGTGAGCCTAGGAGGATGGAAGACAGGAACAACAGCTAATGATAATGTAGTAAGTGTGACTGTCATTAACACAGGCTCCTCAAACGTTACTGGAATGACTCTTACTGTTGAGGACAGCAATGGAAATATTGCTGTTGGCTCTAACTTGACAGCAGGCGTTGGCGCTACAGATCTTTCAACAGACTCAGGAAACGCCCTTATTGATGCAGATATTACCCAGGCAAAGGTGCAGTGGGGCGGAAGCTGCGTTGTGCTGAAGAGCTACACGCCATAAGCAAACTTTTTTCTTTTTTCTTCTTTCTGACTTTTCTCGGATGATTTATGATTTTGGGTTGGTAAAATTTTAATTAAAATATAGTACAGCAAGTCTATGGAACAAAACATTTATAAACCTGTGTACACATACACATATGTATGGGGACTAAGACTATAAGCATAATGGATGACGTGTACAAAATGCTTGCCAGAAACAAGAAAAGGAATGAAAGCTTTTCAGACTTGCTCAGGCGCACGTTTAATAAGAAAGGGGACATATCAAGGTTTGTTGGGGCGTGGCAGCACATTCCTGACAGGGATATTGATGAGATGAAAGCCGCTATAAAGAGAGTTAGAGCCAATGCTGATAAGAGGCTGAGAAATGATCTGCCTTGACACCTCATTCCTGATTGACATTTTGAAGAATGATTTGAAAGCTGTCAGAAAGCTGAGGGAATACACTGGAAGACCACTATGCAGCACTGCAATAAATTATTTTGAGCTGGTTTTAGGCGCTAACATGAAAGGCTATGCAAAAGAAGCTGAGCAAGCAAAGAGCATGTTTTCTCAGCTTTCCGATGTCCTGCTTCTCGACACTGAAAGCGCTGAGGCTGGCGCTAAGATTCTCGCTAGGCTGGCTAAAAAGGGTGAAACAATAGGCCAAAATGACTGTTTGATTGCTGGAATAATGGCCCACAACAGGGTAAAGCATATTATCACAAGGAATAAAAAAGATTTTTCCAAAATTCAGGGAATAAGCGTTATTGATTATTAAGAATAAATCTGCCTTTTAGGAATATAAGGATAGTATGCGCAACAAAAAACCTGCCGAGAATAAAGTCAGAGATGATTTCTGCACAATAAATATTTAAACAACAACCCAATTTCTAAGCTTATGAAGTATTACGACCAGATCTCTGATGGTTATGATGAGCTGCACAGGGAAGAGCAGTTAAGGAAGCTTTCTGTGATCAAAACTAATTTAAGCATAGACAGATCAGCTGTTCTGCTGGACGTCGGTTGCGGCACTGGCTTTGCGCAGGAAATTTTTGATTGTGAGTATGTTGGCTTTGACCCGAGCTTTGAACTCTTAAAGAAGGCTAAGAAAGCAGGCGGACGCGTTTTTCAAGCCATTGCAGAGCAAATTCCTTTAAAAGACAATAGCATTGACATCAGCATTTGCGTTTCTGTATTGCACCACATTAAGGATTTGGATAAAGCATTGAATGAGATTAAGCGTGTAACAAGAAAAATAATTGTATTCAGCTTATTTAAGAAGAGCAAGTGCTTTGGGGAAATAAGAAACAAAGTTGGAAGTTACTTCAAAGTAGACAAGATTATTAATGATGACAAAGATTTGATTCTGTTCGCTCGTTAAGTGAGGGTTCAAGGGGGCAGAGCCTCATTGTAAATTATTTTTAGTTTAAAACATAACAAATTATAAATACTAATAATCAAATAATCTTAATTATGAAGGCGTTCGTTACTTGCAGGGGGAAAGCAGAGGTTTTCGGCAAGACAATCGAGAAAGATGATGTTTTCACGACTGACAAGCATGCTTTTCTCTCAGAAAGCCATTACGGCATAAGCACAAACAACGAGTTCTCAGCAAAACTAATCCGAGACTCAAAGGTTTTTGTCGTTAATTTTCTTGACAAAGACATTGACTTGAGCAATTCGGGCCAATACATTGACAAGTTCGAGGAAAGCGGGATAGTAAAAGAAGAGGCGGAATCAGTGGACTGCCCCAGGATTGCCGGCTCAGAATTCTTGGAGTGCGAAGTGGTTGAAGAAATAAGCCTGGGCAGCCATGTCTTGTTTGTTGGTAAAATAAGAAATAAAAAATAAGATTATAAGATTTTTTAGGCTGGACCTCCTACAATCTTACAGCACACGTAATTGTTATAACTGCCAGTTCCGGAACACGCGCCTATGTGCGCGTTGTTCTGGCTGCTGAAAGAGAACACGCAATCTCCCTCAACAACAGGGTCGCATGCGCTTCCAAAAGAGGTTGTGCACTGAACAGAGCCTTGATCAACGCCGAGCTTAACATGGTTTGAGTAAGTGCCGTCAACAGACACGTGCGCGTTTGTTGTTGAGGACAACTGAACAACATCAGCACCTGGGTCAGCGCCAGAGCCAACGCTAAGCACGTTGCCGCCTGCAGTGCAGCAAAGCTTCCAAGAATAACTTCCGTCAGTGGCAGCGTGCGCGTTAAACTCGGAAGACATGGTAAGCAGGACTTGCTCGTAAGGCGGTTCGCAAGCGCCGTTAGTGACTGAGCAGCTTAAAGGTGCAGGAGCAGGATCACAGTCAGGATCGCAATGGCAGGGCAAAGCATTCAGAGCATTAGGAACAGCCCAATCAGAAATGTTCCAACAAGGCTGCCTGCTTGGATCCCATATTTCACTGTTTCCAAAAGACGCGTTATCACAAAAGCCGTCACCACAAAAACTACAGCACGTATCCCAGTCAGCAGGCCCCTCACAATCAGGATCAACACGGCACTGGTGAGCGTTATTACAATCAGGATTACAACCATTACCAACACTGCAATTCTCCTGACAACAATCATAATCAGGAGGGCAACGAGGATCACCAGAACAACCAGCCTCACAATTACCATTCTCAGAACAATCATAAGGGCAGCCTCCGCCGTTCTTCAAAACAAAAGGACTGCCACTACTACCGCCGCCGCAGAGCAAAGCAGCCTGACCAACATCACCAACAGCCGCTCTCACAGACAAACTGCACATCACAGCATTACCAGTAGCAGTAGCGCTAACACCAGAACCCTGCTGAGCAGCAGCGCCGCCGTTAAACGAAGAAACATGCCAAGCTCTCTCACCATTATTAACCCAATCAGGAGCCCAACCATAACCCAAATCCAAGATGCCTTGCGAAACAGCAGAACAATAATGATGATTAGCACTCTCAATCATACAACCCTCAGAAGGCTCCAAATAAGGATCCCAAGCGCCCTGAACATTACAATTCATATCTCTCATAGGCTGGCAAAAAGCACAATCCTGCTCACAAAAATTAGGATAATTCTGCTCGCCAGCATCACAAACACCATCACCACAAGTGCCAGTCAAAGCAGAACCAACGCCAGTAGCGCTTTCAGAAGCAACACTAACACCACTCCTCAAATTACGCTCAACA
>RFII01000078.1 GCA_003695265.1 Candidatus Woesearchaeota archaeon
AATATAAATTAAGTAAATTGCTATAAGCGCAAAAGCCTCTTTCTTCTCGAGCTTTAACTTTCTCCAAAAGAAAAACAAGGCTATTAATGATGCCAAAAACCAAAAAGGAATGTCAAAAAAAAGCACTACAGGGTCGAAAGCGTAGGTTGAGATTGCTGCGCCGATACCTAAGATCAGTAGAGGGTTTGTTATGTTGCTGCCGACCAAGGTTCCGAGAGATATTCCATACGATTTCTTCATAAGCCCAACTGCTGAAGTTGTCAGTTCAGGAAGGGCTGTGCTAACACCTATCACGAGAGACCCTATGAGAGAGCCGCTTATGCCAAACTTATCTGTGAAGAATACTGCTATTTTCATAACGCGGTCTGCTGAAAAAATTAAAACTATTATACCAATAATTATCATGATTAAATCAGCTGCTAAACGCGCTATTTTTTTGTGGCGCTCAACCTTTCCTTTAACGTCCTCTTTTTTTGACAAGTAAACCATGTAACCAGCATAGATTAATATAAAGACAATTCCCTCCAACCTTGATAAAAGACCGTCCAATCCTATCAAAAAAAGCAGCGCAATGCTTGCAAGCATGAAAACATAGCTTGTCTTTAGGAAATTCTTGTTTGTGTGAATAATCCCGAAGAAGCCAACAATTCCTGTGATTAAAGTTATTTGAACAAGGTTTGAGCCAACATTAGTGCCCAGAACAATAGAGGAAACAGTGTTTATGTCAGCACCTTTTAATATGTCAATACTTCCTGCCACGTGGGTTGCGAGCTCTGCCAAACTAGTTCCTATTGAGAGGACGGTCAGCCCAATAAAGAATTCAGAAATGCCAAGTGACTTTGCCACTTTCCTGCTTTTGCTTACAATAAGCTCAGCTGACAAGACAACTAAAAAAAGGAATAAAAATCCGAGCAGGACTTCCCCTATAATATTAAACCACCCTTTGCCTCAATCTTTTTCAAAAAGTATTTCAAGCAGTCAGGCGCGCAGAAAGACGCTTTTTTCTTAAAGTCATCAGGGCCGAAAATTAAGGTCATATTATGACTTCCCAAAGGGGCTCCGCAAGTAGCACACACAGACCTCTTTTTTGTTTTGAACTCCTCTATTTTTAGGTTTACCAAATGCTTTAAGTGTTTTCCGCCATAGTCAAGGTCCTTCTTCATTTTTATAAGCTCTTCGTAAGGCAGCTCATTAATCATTTCCACCACTTTTTTTCGGTTGATTTTCACACCTCCAATATTTCATCTGTTTTAGGAGCGCATGCTTTTATGCCGAGGCTTTCTGCGAATTTTGCCATGCTTAACGTTGCGCTTTTGTCGCCGTGAACAAAGATTGCGTGCTCAGGCATTATTTTTCTGACTAATTCCTTAAGCTCGCGCATTCCTGCATGCGCTGAAAAGTCAAACTGCTTGACCTGCGAATTAATCTTTATTAGCTTGTTGTCAATTATGACGCGGCCTTCCTCTAAGAGAAGGCGGCCGTTGCTGTCCTCTGTCTGGTATCCTGTTAGGAGAATCCCATTGTTAGGGTTGTCTCCTAGCTCGGTTAAGTACTTAATGACAGGCCCTCCACTCAGCATGCCGGATGTTGTGAGAAAGATTCCTTTCTTCTTCAGCGCTTCTTCACGCTCATCTCTTGATTCTATGAATTCCACTTTTTCCGCAGACTTTTGAAGAAGACTCACATCCCTAATAAAACCTGGCTCCTGCTCGAACAGCTCTGTAACGCTTTTTGCCATTCCATCCATATAAATCGGAACGCTAAAATCCTTTTTTGCCAGCATCATCATTACTTCCTGCGCTCGGCCAACGGCAAAAACAGGCAGTATTACTGAGCCTGTATCACTTATTTCTTTTACCTTACTCAAAAAGGCCTTCTCCTCTTTTTTTCTTTCCGGATGATCTTTCTCTCCGTAGGTTGACTCGCAAATAAGCGTGTTTATCTTCGGAAAGTTGACAAAAGCGCCTTTGAGCAGCATTGTCTGCGTTGTATTTATGTCTCCTGTGTAAAGTATTCTTTTTCCTTCTACTTCAACCATTATTGACGCGCTTCCAGGAATGTGGCCTGCGTCCTGAAATGCGAACTCAATACCTTCTAAATAATTCTTCTGTCCGTACCTCACCTTTTGTACTGAGTCAAGCGCTTTGAAAACATCATTCTTGTCATATGCTGGGTGGTGGTGCTTTATCCTTTCAATTTTTAAGGCGTCTTTTAACAGTATTCTTGTTATGGCTTTTGTAGCAGAAGTGCAAAAAATAGGGCATCTTAATCCAGTATGATCAAGCAAGGGAAGCGCACCGCAGTGGTCCAAGTGGCCGTGGCTTAAAAAAACACCTGCTATCCCTCTTAAATCATCTATATGAGTTGGGTGCTCAGGCTGCTCTGCAGTTATTTTTATGCCGGCATCAAACAAAAATCTTTTCTCTGATGCTACTTCAACGCAGCTCCTACCAACTTCTCTTGCTGCTCCGTGAAATATCAGTTGCATTTTATTCACCCATTATCCTTTTCAGGCTTGCAAGCTCACCTTTTGTCAGCCTGACCAGCTTTTTTGCAGTTTTGTCTTTGCTTGCCAGGATAATATAAGCAATGTCTTCCTTTAATGAGAACATGACCCTAGGCTTTCCTTTAAACACTGTTCCTGTCTTTTCCTTTTTTATTATTCCGAGCAATTCGAGAATTCTGAGCTGCTGGGAAATATTTGCGCTGCTCGTTTTTAAGGTTTTTGCAAGGCTGTCCAGGCTTTTTTCTGATTTTGAAACCTCCTCTATTATCCTCCATTTCGTGTCAGAAAACACCATTTCCAAGTCCATAATTACTTCTTATAAACC
>RFII01000079.1 GCA_003695265.1 Candidatus Woesearchaeota archaeon
AATAGTTTTCTCTTCTCAAAAACAATTTTTTTAGAGACTATTAAAAAACAATAAATGTAATTAATAATAAACCAGTATACAAAAACGTAACATTTATATACTAGTTTTACTTATAACATATTGTTCCCGTTTAAGAAGGAAGACTCTCACCGACTTTCTTCTGAAAAACCACCCCTAAAATCCTACCGAGAGTCTTCTTCTTTTTTTCTTTTTTCAAACAAATTCCTCTTCTAAAAAAACATTTTTTACAATGGGGGCTATGCCCCCTTGAACCCCCTCTTCGATGCGAGGGGTTCAAGTGGACTGCAAGTCCTATTGTAAATTATTTCATTTTCTTTATCATAATTTTTCCAAAACTTATTTTAACCAGTTTTCACAATAATACAACTAATGAACAAAAAAGAAGCAGTAAACCTTTTAAGAAAATACGCTCCTAACAAGCACGTTTTCAGAATAGTGCTTGACCACTCAAAAGCGGTGCAGAAGCTTGCTGTTTCCATAGCAAAAAAAGCAAATGCTGACGTTGAGTTTGTAAAAACAGCTTCGCTTCTTCACGACATTGGAAGATTCAGGTTTCCCCCAGGGCCAGAATCAATAAAGCATGGCATTGCTGGAGGAAAAATATTAAGAAAGGAAGGATTTCCAGAATTAGCAAGAGTTGCTGAAAGGCACTTAGGAGCAGGAATACTAAAAAAAGAGATTATTGAGAAGAAGCTTCCACTCCCAAAGAAAGACTACGTTCCAAGAACTATTGAAGAAAAAATAATAAGTTATGCTGACAACTTGGTTTACGGCAAAACAATAAAAACATCCGAATGGGCTGTTAAACGCTTTAGGAATGAAATCGGCAGAGAATGCGCCCAAAGGACACAGAAACTCAACGAGGAAATAAAAAGCTTAATAAATAAAAATAAAAAACAAAGGAAATAAATCTCGGGCCCATAGTCTAGTGGCTCAACTGATTGCATCAGGTAAAAATCGCAATCAGTTCCACAGATGACGTCGCCTTCACAAAAACTTTTGAGAAAGGCGGAGGTCGCCGGTTCGAAACAGCTTTTTGCCAAAACCCAGGAGAAAGCGTTTAAGTGAGACGCTCACTGCGCGAAGTCCCACGAACTTTGTAAAAAGCTGTTGAAAGTCCGGCTGGGCCCATCAATAAAATGGACTTAAAAAAACTAAAAAAAGAGCAGTTAGAACTTTCAAAAAAAGTGCTGATCAAAGATGAAATAAAAAAAATCAGCACTATAGCTGGGTGCGACCAGGCTTTCTTTGACCATAAAATAGTATCAGCTATTGTGGTTATGGATTATGAAAGCATGAAGCCAATCGAGTCAAAATACGCTATTCTAGACGTGGCAATGCCTTACATTCCAGGATTCTTAAGCTACAGAGAAGCGCCAGCAATTGTCGAAGCTTTCTCAAGGCTGTCAAAAAAGCCAGATGTTCTTTTGGTAGATGGAAACGGCATATTGCATCCAAGAAGAATTGGGATTGCATCCCATATTGGCTTGCTCCTAGATGTTCCAACAATAGGAATAGCAAAGAAGCTTTTAATAGGTGATGTGGAGGATGACAATGTGATTGTTGATAAGGAAATAAGGGCTAAGGTTTTAAGCACAAAAAAGGGAAGCAAGCCAATATACGTCAGCCCGGGCCACAAGGTTAGCATGCGCACCTCTATCCAAATCGTAAAGCACGCACTAAACGAAACATTTAAGCTTCCTTTGCCATTGCATGAGGCGCATAAGCTAGCCAACAAGATAAGAAAAAGAAAGAGGTCTGATTCTGAAGCGTAAATCTTCCGAAAAATATTGGTGGTAATTTATATTTGTGAAATTATATTTTAGAGAACAAAAAAGTTTAAATATGAGCTTCATCCATAAAAAACACAATATATTGTGTCTAGTCTAAAAAAACAACACAATATGTGGTGTCTTTGGGTAGTGGTAATCAAATACATTGTAGGCTGCTTTACGCCTTTTGAGAATTGTGGGTGAATAAAATGGTTGATAACAAGATCAAGAAAATAAGGAAGAGAAACAATGAGATAGTACCTTTTGAGCAGGAAAAAATAACAAACGCAATATTCAAGGCTGCCGAAGCAGTAGGAGGAAGAGACGAGGCAACGGCCAAAAGGCTTTCAGACCTTGTGGTTGCTGAGCTGAACAAAGTCTATGATGAGAAACACATACCTTCTGTTGAGGAAATCCAAGACACAGTAGAAAAAACCCTTATAGAAGAAGGCCACGCAAAAACAGCAAAGGCGTACATAATCTACAGGCAGGAAAGGAGAAGGATAAGAGAAGAGCAGAAAAAAATTCTTAACGGCCGCAAAACAAGCCTTCCATTCAGCATAAACGCACTGAAAGTGCTTGCAAAGCGCTACCTTCAAAAAGATGATGAAGGGAACATTATTGAAATTCCTGAAGAAATGTTTATGCGCGTAGCAAAAACCCTTGCCGAAGCAGAGAAAAAATATGGCATGAAAGATTCTGAAATTAAGGCATTAACACAGCAATTCTATGAGGTAATGGCCAATTTTGAATTTGTTCCTGCAGGCAGGACTCTAACAAATGCCGGCGCGCCAACACCATTAGTTTCAAATTGTATAGTCCTCCATGCAGAAGACAGCATGGAAGGCATTTTCACAACATTGAAAGATGCATCACTGCTTCAGCAGGCAGGGTCAGGCCTCGGTTTTCCTTTCCACCTACTTAGGCCTGCAGGATTCAGGTGCAAAAGAAGCCAAGGATTTGCTTCTGGGCCCGTCTCATTCTTAAACGTTTACAACGAGGCATTCGGCGTTATAAAACAGCAGAACAGGCATGGCGCGAACATGTGCATTATGCGCGTTGATCACCCAGACATTCTTGAATTCATACACTGCAAAGACAAGGAAGGCGACCTAAGGAACTTCAACATATCGGTCGGCCTGACCAACGAGTTCATGGAGAAAGTTAAAAACAATGATCCTGAGCCATGGCTTTGCACATGGAATGGGAAAAAGTACAAGCCTAGGAGGATTTACAGGAAAGAACACTCAACAATAGTCGACATAAAAGAAGAGACAATGACTGCAAGAGAAATCTTTGAGGAGATAATAAATGCGGCGTGGCGAAACGGCGAGCCAGGATGCGTTTTCCTTGACAGGGTTAATGAAACAAACCCCTTGCCAGGACTTGGCAGAATAGAAGCCTGTAATCCGTGCGGAGAGCAATTCCTTCATGATGGTGATGTTTGTAATCTTGGAAGCATCAACCTGGAAAAGTTTGTGAAGGATGGGAAAATTGACTTTGAAAGG
The DNA here is from genome assembly GCA_003695265.1 of Candidatus Woesearchaeota archaeon. Classification (GTDB taxonomy): domain Archaea; phylum Nanobdellota; class Nanobdellia; order Woesearchaeales; family J072; genus J072. Next base: position 3,302 of record RFII01000079.1, read on the forward strand.
CTGAAGCAGGTCACGAGGCTTGCTGTTAGAATGCTTGACAACGTAATCGACCAAACCGAATTCCCTGTTGAAAGGGTAAATAAAGTTTTCAGGAAAAACAGGCGTGTCGGCTTAGGAATAATGGGGTTTGCGGATATGCTCTACCTCCTTGGAATCCCATACAATTCTGAAGAAGGCTTTAAAACAGCAGAAAAAGTTATGAAAACAATAAATGAGGAAGCCCACCTAATGTCACAAGAGCTTGCCAAGGAAAAAGGAGAATTCCCTAACTGGGACAAGAGCATCTACAAGAAAAAAGGGATAAAAATGAGGAACGCCGCCCTTACAACAATTGCGCCGACAGGCACTATCTCAATGATAATGGATGTTTCCGGCGGTGTTGAGCCATATTTCGCATTAGCCTACTATTACAAGGGAATCCTTGGGGGAGACACAGAACTCTACTATGTTAACAAGCACCTCAAAAAAGCCCTGATAGACGCGAACTGTTACAATGATGAAATAATGAAGCGCATAATTGAGGAAGGAACCCTACAAAACATAAAGGAAATACCAGAGAAAATCAGGAAAGTCTTCGTGACAGCAATGGATATCTCGCCGGAGGACCATATTAGGATGCAAGCCTCCTTCCAAAAACACGTTGATAATAGCATCTCAAAAACTTGCAACTTCCCAAATAACGCAACAAAAGAGGATGTGCTTCAAGGCTACCTTCTCGCATGGAAGCTTAAATGCAAGGGGTGTACTGTTTACAGGGACGGCAGCAGGGAAGAACAGGTCCTCAACATAAAAAAATCCGAGAAAGTAGAAAAGTCTCCCAAAATCCGGCACTCAGAAGACGAGATAAACGGCTCTGTTACAAAAACAGAAGTAATGCAGACAAAGATATGTCCTGAATGCAAAAAAGAAGTTATTGTGTCTGAAGGATGCTACACCTGCCCGAGCTGCGGCTCATCAGCGTGCTCATTATGAAAGGATTAATAATAATTTACACTGGCAATGGCAAGGGGAAAACAACAGCAGCTTTGGGAGCAGCTATGAGGACATTGGCTTATGAAGGAAAAGTTGCTGTGATTCAGTTCATAAAGGAGAGGATGACAGGCGAGCTCAAGTTCTTGTCAAGCGTGAAAAAAGCAGAAGTATTGCAGATGGGCAAGGGTTTCTACAAATCACCCAATGATAGGAAAGACCCTGAAGTTCATAAGCGAGCAGCGCAAAAAGCATGGGAAAAAGCAAAAGAGCTCATAAGCTCAGAAGAATACAATCTTGTAATCCTTGACGAAATAAACTGCGCAATAGATTCCGGCCTGATAAAAACAGAAGATGTTGTGAGCTTCCTTAAAAAGAGAAACGCAACAAACATCATCCTAACAGGAAGAGGCGCTCCAAAAGAATTAATCAGTATTGCAGACCTTGTCACAGAAATGAGAGAAATCAAGCATCCTTTCAAAAAAGGCGTTCCTGCAAGAAAGGGAATAGACTTCTAAAGGTTAAACCAATTTTGTTTTGTTTGGAGATTACATTGCTTTGTCCCGCCCACACCACCTCTTTAACACTAAAACCAATCTCACTTAAGTTGACTTAACCACCTCTAAAAAAACTTATAAAAAAATTATTAATTGCCACTCTTAAGTGATTATTTAAGAAAGTTTTATATATTTAATCATATTTTACTGCACTTATGAGCAGGCACGAATTATCAGACACTGTTAAGAAAGAAGAAAAAAGCCTTATGCAGAGGCTTGGCAGCAAATTAACACTTGTGCTGGGCGCAGCAGCGCTAACAGCATTAACAACTTTCTCAGAGCCGGCATTTGCTGGAAGGCCTTATAGAAGCTGCCGCAGGCCGCCTACTGGAAGAGCATTGCATATAAACAGGGGCTTTAGGCATGGCTTTGTGCAGTACAGAAACCCTATTGGGTCGAGGTATTCGCCCTCACTAAGAATAAGATGGTCTAACTCGTTCTGGTTTTGGCGCGACCAAAGAAGATACTTGGGACCCTCAACCCAAATAATAATACCACACCGCCCAAGGCCGCCTGCTCCAGTAAGGAACACAATAGACATAACTGTTCGGGAAGCCACGATAATTGATTATCATTCCCACACAAACGGACCAGCTCCTGGAACTCCTCACATTCACGATGGTTACGACTGGCACGTCCATTACGTTGACAGGATTCATTATTTCATAAGAGACGGGGAGATTTTCCACAGAGAAGAGCCTGGATTCATAGTAGTGTTCAAGCCAGACCCCAAAAAAGGCAACAGGTCATTATGGGGCTATTTTCATGGAAGATATGATGATCCTACAATCCATCCTTCTTATCCTGACCACGGTCATAATTAAGGCTTGGAATTAAAAAAGTTTAAATTCTAAAAGCATAATCCCATTAATATAAAAGTGGTGGAGCCAATAAGATTTTATGATAAGAGCAGCGAAGAAGTCCTAAAACTGCTGAGGGTTCACAAGAACATAGGCTTGACAGCAGAGGAAGTGCAGAAAAGAAGGTCTGTTTACGGCCTGAATGAATTAAGGCAGGAGAAAAAGATAAGTCCCTTGCTAATTTTTTTAGGGCAGTTCAAAAGCTTCATAATTTACATCCTCTTATTCGCGCTCGCGGTTTCTGTTATTTCAGGAGAGTACATTGACGCAACAGTAATCCTTGCCATACTCTTAATCAACGCGGTTTTCGGCTTTATCCAAGAATACAAGGCTGAAAAGGCAATTGAGGAATTGAAAAAACTGACAGGATTAAAGGCCAATGTTATCAGGAGTGGCGCAATAGCCAGAATTGATGCTAAGGAACTCGTGCCGGGCGACATAATCCTAGTTGAGGAAGGGTCAAAAATAAGCGCTGACTGCAGGATTATTGAATCAAGCCTCTTGCAAGTTCAGGAAGCGTCGCTCACAGGAGAATCAGCGCCAGTTGAGAAAACACCTGACGCCCTGAAAGGAGACCTTGTAATAAACGACCAGAAAAACATGCTGTTTGCAGGCACAATAGTGACGCGCGGCAGGGCAAAAGCAGTAGTGGTAAAAACAGGGATGGAAACGCAAATAGGAAAAATAGCAGGCATGATCAGCAGCGTTGAAAAAGAAGCAACTCCTTTGCAGAAAAAGCTTGAGGTGCTTGGAAAGAGGATAAGCCTCATAACTATTATCATATGCGTGCTTGTTTTCACCGCAGGCATAATAAAAGACAAGATATCCCTCAGCGGAGGAATATTCAATTTTATTCTAGCATCAAAAGAATGGCTGTTGACAGCTGTTTCATTAGCAGTGGCTGCTGTTCCAGAAGGCCTGCCAGCCGTAGTCACAATAGCCCTTGCTATAGGAACAAAAAGAATGCTGAAGAGAAACGCGCTTGTAAGGAGGCTGCCGTGTGTCGAGGCTCTTGGAGAAGCAACAGTTATATGCACTGACAAGACAGGAACAATAACAAGGAATGAGATGACAGTAAGAGTTGCTTACACCAATGCAAAGCAGTTTGAGATCAGCGGAAACGGCTATGAGCCAAAAGGAAAAATCACCTGCGCAGGCAACCCCATTGATGAGCAGAGCAAGCTATTATTCAAAATAGGTGTTCTGTGCAATAACGCGAGCCTCGAGTTTGACGGCTCAGAAGCAAGCATTATAGGCGACCCCACAGAAGCAGCTTTACTGGTGAGCGCTGAGAAAGCCGGCCTTCGCCATGACGAGCTGCTTGCAGAATGGAAGCGCATCGATGAAAAGCCGTTTGACTCTGTCAGGAAAATGATGAGCACTGTCAACAAAGACCCTAAAACCTCAAAGGAATACGTTTTTGTAAAAGGAGCTCCTGAAAAAGTCCTGGAAAAATGCGACAGGATAATAATCAACAACAGAACAGCCAGGCTGACGCCTTCAAGCAGGAAAATAATATTAGAAAAGAACAACGAGTTCTCACGAAAGGGTTTGCGCGTCCTGGGATTTGCTTATAAAGAATACAAAAAAGGAGACGAGCTTGAAAAAAACCTGGTTTTTGTTGGCTTGCAAGGAATGATTGACCCTCCGCACAAAGAGGTGAAGGAATCAATCAAGAGATGCAAAGAAGCAGGCATCCGCGTAATAATGATAACAGGCGACAACAGGCTAACCGCAGAGGCAATTGCAAAAGAAGTCGGCATCGAGGGCAAATCCATAGAGGGGTCTGAATTCCAAAAGCTAAGCGAGAGAGAAAAAATAAAAATTATTGATGAAACAAACATTTTTGCGAGAGTCGAGCCGCAACACAAGATGCTCATAGTGGACTTGCTCCAAAAGAAGGGGGAAATCGTTGCCATGACCGGCGACGGAGTTAATGATGCTCCTGCCCTGAAAAGCTCTGATTTAGGAATTGCGATGGGCATAAACGGCACAGACGTCACGAAAGAAGCCAGCGACATGATACTGCAGGACGACAATTTTGCAAGCATTGTGAACGCGGTTGAAGAAGGCCGCGGAATTTATGAGAACATAAAGAAATTTGTTAATTATTTGCTTTCAAGCAACATCGCAGAAGTCCTAGTGATTTTCTTCGCAATCCTTTTCGGCTGGCCGTTGCCAATGACAGCTGTCATGCTGTTATGGCTTAACCTTGTTACTGACGGCCTGCCAGCGCTTGCCCTAAGCGTTGACCCTAATCCGCCGAACATTATGAAGCAGCCGCCAAGTAAGAAAATAAAAGGTGTTATGGGCAGGCAAATGTTTTTTCAGATAATCTCTGTTTCAATCCTCATAACAATAGGCACTCTCGCCCTGTTTTTCTGGAGTGGAAAGCAGGGCAAAGGAATTGGGTATATGCAGACAGTTGCCTTCACAGCACTAATAGTTATGGAATTGGTAAGGCTGCAGATGATAAGGTCAGGCCATAAGCTAAGTGTTTTCAGCAACAAATGGTTAATAATAGCTGTCATGCTGTCATTAGGGCTGCAGCTCTTAGTAATTTACACTCCATTAAAAGCGTTTTTTGGAACAACAACATTAGCGCTGCTTGACTGGGTCATGATTGTTGGTGCAAGCGCTGTTGTGTTTGTTTTGAGCATGACAGCTAATGCTTTATTCAATAAGATAAAGCAATAAGATAAAGTCAATTTTGTTGAGTTAGGAAATTATAATGCTTAGTCCCGCCCACACCACCCAAGCATGAAAGCTTTCTCACTTAAGCTGACTTAACCAATCAATAATTAGTTTTTTATACTCAATCTTATTCCCAAACAATAATGAAAAACCAAATAACAACTTCAGCACGAAAAAGCTTGGAAAAGCAGCAGTACAGGCTGGTTGGAAGCCACTCAGCTGTTAAGGTATGCCACTGGACAAAAAGCATGATTCGCGGCAGGGGAGGCTGCTACAAGTTCAAGTTTTACGGAATCAGGTCGCACCAGTGCATGCAGATGACAACAAGCCTGTCATGCGCGAACAGGTGCACTTTTTGCTGGCGAGACTACAAGGCGCCTGTCTCAAAAGAATGGAAATGGTCTATTGATGATCCTGAGTTTATCCTTTCCAATTCATTAAAGGCTCATGAGAAACTACTCATAGGTTTCGGAGGCTATGATGACAGGAACGACAGGGCTTTCAAAGAGTCAAAGAACGTCAAGCATGTTGCTCTTTCCTTGACAGGAGAACCCATAATCTACCCAAAAATAAACGAGCTGATAAGGCTGTTCCACAAAAACAGGATATCAACTTTTCTAGTGACGAACGGCCAATACCCAGAGCAGCTTAGAAACCTGGAAAGAGTCACCCAACTCTACATAAGCGTTGACGCTCCAAACAGGGAATTGCTGAAGGAGATTGACAAGCCGTTGTTCCACGATTACTGGGCGCGCCTGAGAAAAAGCCTTGAAATAATGGCGCAAAGAAAAGACCGCTCTGTCATAAGGATTACTGCAATAAAAGACCTTAACATGTGCGATGAAGAAGGCTACGCTGAGCTAATAAGACTAGGCGACCCAGACTTCATAGAAGTTAAAGGCTACATGTACATCGGCGCCTCAATGAAAAGGCTGAAAAGGCAGAACATGCCAAACCACAAAGAAGTAAAGGAATGGAGCTCAAAGCTTTTGAAATACCTTCCTGATTATGAATTAGTTTCTGAGCACAAGCCGTCAATAGTCACACTTCTCGCGAAAAAGAAATTCAAGGGCAAAACACTCATTGACTTTGACAAGTTCTTCAAAGAAGTTATTACTAACAAGCCATAAATTTCTACATGCGCAAAAACGAAATTTTTAAATATACAGTTTCAAATAAGATACTTTTATAATAATTATTAGGGGGTGTTTTTTAATGGCTGATAGAGCAAGATGGTCTTCTAGGATGATATTTGTGTTTGCGGCAATAGGCTCTGCTGTTGGCTTAGGAAACGTGTGGCGCTTTCCTTACCTTGCTGGAAAATACGGCGGAGGCGCGTTCCTTATCCCTTACTTAATAGCTTTAATCATAATGGGTATTCCACTCCTAATACTTGAGTTCGCCTTAGGCCAAAAAATGCAGCGCGGCGCAGTGCACGCCTTCGCAGCAATAAAAAGGAAATTCATGGGCGTCGGCCTAATGGCAATATTCACCGGATTCACAGTAGTATCTTATTATGCTGTCGTAATGGCCTGGTCATTAATGTACCTATTTTACTCATTTACGCTGAAGTACGCCGGAGACACAAAAGACTTCTTCTTCAACAAAGCCCTGCAAATATCAAGCAGTATAGGCGAGATTGGGGGAATAAACCTCACAATCCTATTAACACTTGTCGTTATTTGGGTTTTAATCTATTTCTGCGTGTGGAAAGGCGTAAAGTCAGTCGGAAAAGTCGTTGTTGTGACCATGCCGCTGCCGGTAATTCTTATACTAATCCTTGTGCTGCGCGGCTTGACGCTTCCAAACTCTCTTGAAGGAATCATCTTTTACTTAAAGCCAAACTTTGCCGCTTTATTTGATACAGAGGTGTGGACTGCTGCGATGTCACAGATTTTCTTCACATTAAGCCTTGCTTTCGGCATAATGATAGCGTACGCCAGCTACATGAAAAAGGACTCTGACATAACAAAGAACGCAGTGATAACAAGCGTTGTGAACTCAGCAATATCAATAATAGCGGGCTTCGCTGTTTTCGGAACTCTTGGCTATATGGCATTCAAGCAGGCGGTACCCGTATCAGAGCTAGCAGCAGCAGGCCCAAGCCTGGCATTCATTGTTTATCCAAAAGCAATCACAATGATACCAATGGCAGCATTATTTGGTGTGATATTCTTTGTAACGCTGCTCACACTTGCTATTGACAGCGCCTTCTCACTCGTGGAAGGAGTGACCACAGTTGTTTCGGACGCTTGGCACAAAGCCTCAAGGCCCCTCGTGTCCTTAATCGTGTGCGCATTAGGATTCCTGGCCGGAATCATATTCACCACCAGGGCAGGCCTGTACTTCCTTGACGTAGTTGACCATTTCGCAACGAACTTCGGCCTTATCATAGTGGGTATACTAGAATGCATAGCTGTCGGCTGGGTTTTCGGAGCCGAGAAGCTGAGAAAATACATCAACGAGGTTTCTGACTACAAGATCGGCAAGTGGTGGAGCTTCTGCATAAAATACCTAATCCCAATACTGCTAATTTACTTAATAGCAGTGCAGTTCGTTGCAGAAATGAAGGCCAACTATGAGGGCTACCCGAACTGGGCAATAGTTATTGGGTGGCTTGTCGTGCTTGTGCCTTTGGCAATATCATTTATTGTATCGTACTGGCCTGAAAAGAAAAAAGCAGTGGCTACTAGTTGAACCTGGCGTAGGGGACAAGCGCCCTTGTGCGCTCCCTTATTTTTTCCTCAGGCTCAAAAGGGTATTTCACGTGCAGTATCTCATGAGTCTTTACTTCCTCATAATCAGCTCCGTGCAGCGTGTCAAGTATTTCTATGTACTTTGCAAATACAAAAGCCCTTCCGAGAACGTTCGGGCCTAGAACTGACTGTGGAACCCTCCTAATAGTAACTCCGTCCATGTCACTCGCGTAAAAATAAGTTGCGGCTTCAGGTTTTTTCTTCGGCAATTCATAATAAATAAACCCGAACCTTTTATCATTCAGCGTGTACTTGTAAACGTAAATGTCAAGGCCCTCTTTGATTCTTTCAATCGTTTCTTCCCTCAGCTTTTCTATCAATTCTTCTGGCTCGTGTGTTGTTACTTCTATGGGTGGTTTTGCCTCAATTTCTTCGCCAAGAATATATTGCAAAAGGAGTCTTCTTATTTCATCAGGAGTTTCAAGTTCTGATAACAGAATTTCTTCCAATTCATCACTTTGTTTTTCATTTTCAACAGGCAAAGTGTATAATTCAAATTGTCTCGCAAATTCAACCAGATAATGCTGTTCCATAACATTCAGGATATTTTGATTTTTTATAAATTTTACACCCAAAACTTTATATATCCCTTGTTTTTTCATTAAATGTATCAAGAGATAAGCAGGTCATGGCGCGCTTATCAAAAAAGTTTGGCGCGGCAAGGCTCGCTTATGCTGGAGATGAAATTCTCATCTCTCCTTGATGGAGGCGAAAAATGGCAAGAATGCACTCAAGAAAAAAAGGAAAGAGCGGAAGCACAAAGCCCGACAAGAAGACCAAGCCAGCATGGATGAGGTACCAGCCTAAAGAAATTGAATTATTAGTTGTGAAGCTTGCAAAGGAAGGAAAGACAGCCTCTGAGATAGGCATAACATTAAGAGATGTTTACGGTATTCCAAGCGTTAAGGCAGTTACTGGAAAACACGTTTCTGATATTCTAAAGGCAAAAGGCCTTCTTAAGGAAATACCTGATGATTTGATGGCACTAATAAGAAAGAACGTCATGATAAAGAAACATTTAGAAACAAACTTCAAAGACATGCCTGCAAAAAGAGGCCTGCAGCTGACAGAATCAAAGATTAAAAGGCTTGTGAAATATTACAAGAAGAACGGAAAGCTTGACCCTAACTGGAAGTACGATCCTGAGAAAATTAAGGTTATAGTGGAATAAGTGGTTAAAATAGGTGATTACAAAGAGTTCAAGGCTGCTCTGGACCTAGCGGCAGCCCGCTTCAAAAAAGTAAACCAAAACGAAGTAATCCGCCTCGTCTCAAACCTGGACGCGGACGGAATAACAGCTGCTTCCATAATCGTAAAAGCCTTGAACAGGGAGAACAGAAGATACTCAATATCCATTGTTCAGCAGCTCAACGAAAAAGTAATAGACGAGCTCTCCAATGAGGATTACAACGTTTTCTTATTCACCGACCTTGGCTCAGGCCAATTATCAAACATAAAGAAGAGGCTTGGCAAAAAGCAGATTTTCATCCTGGACCATCATAAAACCAGGAAAGTTGACGTTCCAGATAATATTTGCCACGTCAATCCACACCTTTTTGGCATAGACGGATCAAGGGAAATCTCTGCTTCTGGAGTGGCTTTCATGTTTGCGGAAAGACTGAACGAAAAGAACAAGGACATGGCAGATATAGCAATAACAGGTGCTATCGGTGACATTCAGGAAGCGCACGGCTTCTCAACGTTAAACAACGAGATACTTGAAACAGCCATAAAGAAAAAACTAATTACAGTGGAGCAGGACTTAAGAATATATGGGATTAGGAACAGGCCCTTGTACAAGGCACTTGAATACAGCAAAGGAATCCCTCATGTTTCAGGGTCTGAGTCAGGCTCAATACAATTCCTACAAAGCCTCGGTATAAGCCCAAAGGAAAAAACTAAGTGGAGAACAATAATGGACCTTTCTAAAGAGGAGAAGAAAAGGCTTATTGCAGGCATCATAATGAAGAGGAAGGGCTGCGAGAACCCTGAGGAAATAATTGGGCCAGTTTATTTAAGAACAAAAGAAGACACTTACAGCCAGTTAAAAGATGTGAAAGAATTCTCCACAATACTCAACGCAGCAGGCCGCCTGGACCAAGCATCAATCGGGATTGGAGCTTGCTTAGGAGACTCTGAAAGCAAGAAAAGCGCAATAAGGGTTTACAACAAGTACAAAAGAGAGCTGGTGAGCTACTTGAGATGGTTCAGAGACAACCAGGACTCGCCAAACATAATACGAAAAGACAGCTTGGTAATAATAAACGCGCAGGACAACGTAAGATCCACAATGATTGGGACTATGCTTTCAATACTCTCAAAGTCAGGCGAACTAGGAGAAAACACTTTTCTACTGGGCTTGGCGCAGCAGATGGACGGCTACACAAAGGTTTCCTTAAGGTTCTCAGGCGAGAAGGATGACGTTGACTTGACAGAAATTGTCAGAGGCATTGTGAAGATTACAGGAGGAGAAGCAGGCGGCCACAAGTTTGCCGCAGGGGCGATAATCGAAACAGAAAAAGAGGACGATTTTATAAGAGCAGCAAAAAGGCTTATTCTTAACAAAGCCATTGAAGAAAAAGTTTAAAGGGAATTCTTGATGTTCTCTATGTAAGATGCGATTTCTTCGCCTTTCTTTGTAAGTGTTAAAAGCTTCAGCCTTCCCTGCTTTTCAAAACTTATCAAGCCGGCTTTCTCCATTTCCTGCAGTATCTTAACAACGTGAGAGTAAGTGCAGTCAATGGATTTTGCCAAGGAAGAAGCGTAAACGTGACCCTTATTGTTTTTCAGGTCGACAAGCATCATTGCCGGCTTTTCCCTGAAAAAAACATTGAAAATTGGCTTTAATTTCATAAGACCCCCCTAAAAACAACCGTTTTGTTATATATGTTAATTAATGTAAATATAACAACTATATTTAAATATTTATATTTTAGAGTATATAATTTTTTTTACTTCTTCCTCATTAAAAAGTTGATTAGGAGCCTGACGCCAACACCAGTTCCCCCTTTTGTAAAGTAGTGTGTTTCTTCATCCTTAAAGGCCGTTGCGCCGATGTCAATGTGCGCCCAGTGCCTCTTTTCAACAAAGTTCTCAAGAAAAGCTGCTCCTGTTATCACTCCTGCCTCAAAGCCCTTTCCTTTTCCAACATTCCTTACATCAGCTATGTCACTCTTCATCATTTCCCTGTGCTCTTCCCACATTGGCAATTCCCAGACACGCTCATAGCAATAATTCCCAGCATCAATAAGTTGTTTTATCAAGCTTGGGTCATTTCCGCACACGCAGCTCCCAAAGTAGCCGAGCACAACTATTGAAGCTCCTGTCAGGGTTGCTATGTCAATAATCTTGTCAGGCTTTAGTGTTTCCGCATAAGCTAAAGCGTCTGCTAAAATCAAGCGGCCCTCCGCATCTGTGTTTATTATTTCAATGTTTTTTCCGCTGAACGACTTTATTATGTCATCCGGCCTGTAAGAGTTTGAGCCCACGCTGTTCTCTGCCGTTGGAATAACGCCTATGACATGCTTTTTTATGTTCAGCTTTTTGACAGCACTCACTACAGCAAGAACCGATGCTGCTCCTGCCATGTCCTGCTTCATCTCACTAATCCACCTTGTCGGCTTGAGGTTTAAGCCGCCTGAGTCAAAAGTTATGCCCTTCCCAACAAGCGCTATTCTTTCTTTAGCATTAGGGTTCGCTTCAATAACTATTAATTTTGGCTCGTTTGCTGAGCCCTGGCCTACTGCAAGCAGGGCATTCATTCCCATCTTCTTAAGCTCCTCCTTGCCGAAAACCCTTATTCTCAGCTTGTTTTCTCTAGCCACCTTTGCTGCTATTTGCGCCAGCTTTGCCGGAACAAGACTGCATGGAGGCTCATTTACCAAGTCCCTGGCAAAGTTTGTTGATTCGCAAATTACAACTGCTTCATCAATATATCTTTGGACCTGAGAAGCGTTTTTGCTGAGAAAAACCGCTTTTGCAACACTCTTGACTTTGTCCTTGTCAACCGTCTTGAATTTTGTGAAATTATAAGAGGCAAGCAAAAAACCCTCTGAAACAGCTATTGTCGTGTCTTTAAGGTTTCTGCCCTTCACCTTTATTTCATGCAGGTTTGTCGAGAATTCCCTGTAATTAGCTTCGCGGGCGTGCTTTAAAGCAGAGGCTGACGCTTTTCTCAGCTTTTCAAGGTCGAACTCTGCTTTTTTTCCAAGGCCTACAGCAAGAAAACTCTTTTTCGGAGAAGTGATAAACACAGCTTTGTCAAGCTCCGCATCAAAAATCTTGAGCTTTTCAGAAATTAAGCCGTTAAGAGAACTGTCAATTCTTTTTATCTCAGCAGGCAGGGGAGCGCCCTCAAAAACACCAAAAACAAACAACGGCGTTTTATGATCATAAATGCTTTCCTTTTTTGCGATTAGCCTCATGCAATCACCTCAATTACTCTGATTGGGCTGGTAATATAAAAATGTTTTCGCACAAAGCTTAAATATAAAAAAATATTTTATTATTCTAAAATTGGTAAGAACAACAGAAATCACGGAAAGAGACATTCTAAAGAGCCTTGACGAAGCCATTGAAGCTATAAGAAGGCAGCCCCAAATAAGCCCTTTTGGAATAGAGCAAGAACTAAGGGAGAAAGTCTTAGAACCTGGCGGGGAAAAGCCATTTTTTGAAGGAGAGCCGCCTCAAATCTATCTTGAAGTGCAAAGGTTTTATGAAGGAATAAACCACGAGACAAACCAGCTTGGCGCGTTAATCTCATTAAACAACATAAGAAATAATTACCAAATAAGTGAAAATAAATAACGCCCCTGCCGGGAATCGAACCCGGGTTTCAAGATTTCTGCTTAACAACCGCAATCTTGCGTCCTTTGCGGCTTTGAATCCACTAGACTACAGGGGCCTGTCAAACAATGCGCGGTACTTGTTCTCAACGTAAGGTCCGAAATGCTGCAAATGCCTTAACAGCATTCCAGGATACGTTAACGCCTGCAATGCAAGCGGCGCTTTTTTTCCAACAACACAAGCCTTGTTTTTCTTAATACTATTTAAAAATTCTTCTATGCCATAAGCCTTGCTATAAGTTACCACTCTTCCAAGCATTACAACTGAGTGGCCGTCGCTCCCTCCTGTCACGGGCTTTCCAAGCTCTTCTGCCTTCTTAACAGCTTTTTTGTTAAACCCCATAAGCGTTTGGCCATTAATGCCTTCTATAGCGTCAAATTCTTTAAAAACGCTTTTTTTCAGAACGCCCTTGCTCACAGCCCTGCCAATCCCGAATCCGCCACTGGCAAAAGGGTGCGCAATTACTCTGACACAATTGTAATCCTTGGTGATGTCAAGCAATTCAGGAGTTGACAGCCTTGTTATTCCATAATGCAATCTTGTTCTCTTGCTCTTAACATGCTTCTCAAAAAACTCAATAAGCTCGTCCAACGCGTAAAAATACAATAGGGCATGGCTTTCAGTTCTGCACGTAACCTCAATTCCAGGAATCACGAGAAGGCCTTTTTTATTCAGCTTGAAAGCATCAATCGCTCCCCTCACATCATTATGGTCTGTAATGGCAACTCCAATGCCAAGCCTCTCGCTTCTCCTCAAAAGGCTCTTCACACTCACTATGTTGTCTGTGTAGCCAGTGTGAAAATGCATGTCAACAGCAGAAAAGCCACTCCTCTTCAGCTCTTCAATGCAGGGTTTCCCAAACCTCACTCTCATGCCCAAAAAAAATTGTTTTCAGTATATAAAGATTATTGCAGAACTCCTAAAAAAGCTATAAGCGGTCAAGCGGGCTTTCCGTGCTTATCAGCTTAGGCCTGGCCAAATGAGAATAACCAAGAGTTGTTTCCGGACTGGCGTGGCCTAGCAATCCCTGCACTGTCTGCACGTCCTCGCCAAACTGCAAGAGGTGTGTCGTGAAAGAATGCCTGAACATGTGCGGGTGAACACTCCTGCCAATCCCTGCTCTCTTAGCAGCTTTCCTGACTATTTCCTGAACGCTCTTTATTGAGATGTGAGCGTTTTTGCTGCCGCGGAACAAGTAAGAGTGTGTGCTCTCCGCGAGACTTCTCAACTCATTAGCTATACTTTTAGGTATGATAAACGGCCTGTCTTTGCCTCCCTTTCCATGCTTAACCCAGCCGGTCATGTTGTTAAAATCAAGATCTTCGCTCTTCAGCTTAACAACCTCACCAACCCTAAGGCCAGCTCCATACATTAAAGCAACTATTAAGCGGTGCTTGCCATTACTAATAGATTTCAGAATACTTTTTATTTCGCTCTGCGTTAAGAAGCCCGGCTTTTTCTTGGGTGTTTTGCTGAACTTGATTTTTAGGTACATTCCCTTGTGCAGTATTTCTATCATCATGAAGCGCAGCGCATTGTGAACCACGTTCAGGCTGCTCTCATGCAAACCCTTATCCTTCAAATAATACAAGAAAGCCCTGACATCCTTCTTAGAGAACTCCTTTGGGCTCTTGTCTTTCACAAACAACAAAAACTTCCTCACGTAAAACAAGTAAGTGATCACTGTTTTCCTGCTTAAACCCCTCCTCAGCATTTCACGCTTCATATTATACAAGACATCAACGCACATGCAAAACAAATAACAAATAATCATTCATATTTTTACCCCAAAAAAATTCGCAAGAATCACAGCAAACACGCAAAAACTCCAACTCTTAAAAAATCCCTTATTTCAACTTTTCACCACTCTTTGCACAAAACACTTTTTCCGATTCAAACCCAAAAAAACAAACAACACAAGCCCCAAAAACAAAGAATTCACGCTTTTTCGTATACAACTGGTTAGATGAAATGCAAGCTCGCCGCCGATTGTCCTTCGGACATTTTGCCCTGCTTCGCAGGAAATATTAATAAAGGGTTCTTCTTTCTTAATTCAGAAACAAGGGGGGGCATTTAAAAAATCTTCAAAAGAAGATTATTATAAAGAATAGAAAACTTTATATATAAGTGTTACAA
>RFII01000080.1 GCA_003695265.1 Candidatus Woesearchaeota archaeon
CATACTTGAACTCATGGCTTTTTCCTGTTCTTTCATCTAGGATAGAAATATGAACTTTCTTGTTCAGAAATGCTAGCTCTCTAAGCCTGCTGGACAGTGTGTCAAAGCTGAATTCAATGCTTTCAAAAATCTCTTTGTCAGGGATGAAATTAATCACAGTGCCCGTGTCATTGCAATCCCCAATTACTTTAAGCTGCGTTACTGGCTTTCCCCTCTCATAACGCTGGCTGTAAATCTTTCCGTTCCTTTTTATAAAAACCTTAAGCTCTTTAGAGAGGGCGTTGACAACAGAGACTCCGACGCCGTGTAATCCTCCGCTCACCTTGTATGTTTTTTTGTCAAATTTTCCTCCAGCATGAAGCTTTGTCAAAACAACCTCAACAGCAGGAACCTTGAATTTTGGATGAGGATCTATTGGAATTCCACGGCCGTTGTCCTCAACAGTAACAGAATTATTCTTATGAATAGTAACTTTTATTTCTGTGCAAAAGCCGGCCAGAGCTTCGTCTATGCTGTTATCAACAACCTCATAGACAAGGTGATGCAGTCCAAGCGGGCCTGTTGAGCCAATGTACATGCTCGGCCTTTTCCTCACAGCCTCTAGGCCTGCAAGGACTTGTATGTTTTCTGCCTTGTATGAATCGACGCTCATTTTCGGTTTGTTAGCTATTTCCCAGCTGTTCTTCTTTATTTTTAGCAAAATTGTTTAACCCTAAATTAACCTTAGATATAGGTTGTTTTCCTCTGTAAAAATTAGTTGGGGAGTCTATATAAACCTTTCGGTTCTAAACAGGCTTTACAGACCCTGAAACGTCATAATTCATAGGTTTCAGCAATTCTGAGGATTTCCATACTAAACTTTAAATCCCAAATTTTAAATAAATATTTTGGTTAGCCTAATATTCATGAGGATAATATACTTTTATGGGTGGAAAGCGCTTGCTTTTTTGATTGCATTTATTCTTTTAGCTTTCTTTATCCTACTCGTTGTTTTCAAGCTGCTAATCTTCCTGCTGCCTTTTATCATGGTAATTTCTATTTTCCTTTTTGTTGCCTGGCTTTTCAGGTCACAGTTACTAAACAGGATTTACAGGAAGAAAAAGCCAAAAAGTAAAATAATAGACGCAAAGTTCAGAGTGAAGAACTAATCATAAGAATTAATTAACATCAAACTTCTTTAACGTCAAACTTCTTGATTTTGAGAAATCCCTTTTTTGCACTTATCTCAACCTGGTCATCATCTTTCAGACCAGTCATCTTCGTCACTAACTCAGGAAGCAGTATTCTGTCTCCCCTAAAATCAAGTCCTGTTATTATCTGCTGCTCTTTGTCAGAATTAAATATTCCAGCATCCGGCAGGATGCGGTCACCGTTCATTTTCTGCTCTTTTTCCACAAATTCCTTTGTTTTTTGGTATAAGTAGTGGGCAATTCTGTCTGCAACGTCGATTCCTGTAGCCTCTGTTATTCCCTGAAGGCCGGGGCTCAGGTTTGCCTCTATAACAACAGGTCCTTTTGCGCTTCTTAACAAGTCAACTCCGCATATTTCTGCGCCGACCGCAGCAGCTGTTTTAATCGCAATTTTTCTTGATTTCACATCAAGGTTTATTGCTTTGCCTTTGCCACCCATGTGGATGTTTGCTCTTTTTTCTCCCTTCACAGCTTTTCTTTCCATTGCAGCTACTACTCTGTCACCAACAACAAGGGCGCGAATATCTCTTTCTCCGCTTTCAATATACTCCTGTATCAAAACAGGCTGCTTTAAAGTCTCAAGAGCATCCAATAATGAAGAGGCAGAAGGGTAGCTCTCAGCATACATCACCCCTTTTCCCTGAGTTCCCTGAGGAAACTTCATTATCACTGGAAAATTTATTTTTTTAAGAATCTCTTTTGCAGCGTCTATTCCTGAGGACAAATATGTTTTCGGCATAGGAATGCCGTGGCGCTGCAGTTCTTGATGAGTAACAATCTTGTCATGCACGGTTAAAAAAGCGTTATCCTTTATTGGCATGTAAGCCTTGTCTGAGAAAAAGCTTGTTATTGCGCGAAGCAGCATCGCATATTTGAATGATCCTTTTGCATAAACGCAATCAAACTTCTCTAATGGCTCGCCTTTGTACAATATAGGGTCTTGGCCGCTTCCTAAGTTCACTTCAATATGTTTTAAGTTAAGATTCTTGACACTGTCAAAATATTTTTTCATAGCATCTCTAGTCCACTTTGAGCTTACACTTCCCAAACTTATTATTGCGGCTTTCATTTTTTAAGCGGATCTATCAAAAAACCACCTTTCTTCAGCACGTTAAGACCTATTAACACTTTATACTTTAAATGTCTTCTGTCTGCGAGCGTGAACTCAGTCTTCATCGTCTCACCGTTGATCGTCAGCTTAACCCTTGCTGTTGGCCTTAGTGTGTTCCCATGGGCCTGTTTTACAAGTTTTGTCTTGTTTCCTAAAGAAAGACCTACTTCAGAGGCAAGCTTCATATCAATTGAGCTGAGCGAAGCTCCTGTGTCTATTTTTGCCTTTACCTTTTTTGACTCTTTCAAGCCGTGAATAGTCACCGGCATTTCAATGCCAATAACATCTCTTTTTTTTACATTTAGTTTTGATGGCATGTTACCAGATTTTACACAGGAAGTATATAAACTTTGAGGTTTAACAGTTTATTAATTTTGCCTTAAATCTTCGAAAAAAACCGGAAAAGTATCGGTCAACCTTAAAAAATCTTTATAAAATCTGAAATTATATAATATCAAGTCATGCTTTCAAAAAAAGACTCTTTGATAATATCAATCCTTCGCAGCAACGCCCGCGAAAAACTTACTGAGATTAGCAAAAAAATCAACATTCCTGTATCAACGATTTATGACAGGATAAAACTACACGAAGGCTCCATAATAAAAAAACACACGACACTCTTAGATTTCTCCAAGATAGGCTACGCAATCAGAGCAAACATAATGCTTAAAGTCGGCAAGCAGCACAGGGAAACCCTAAAGGAATACTTAAAGAATAATGTGGTCGTAAACTCTTTATTTAAAATAAACAATGGCTTTGACTTCCTTATAGAAGTTGTTCTGAGAGACATGAAGGACTTAAGCGACTTCATAGACTCGCTTGAGCAAAGATTCTCTATTGATAAGATGGAGGAATACCTAATAATTGAGGAAATCAAACATGAGAGTTTTATGAGTAATGCTAAATAATAAATGCTTAATCAGATTTTAACACTTCCTGTATGCTCTCAACCTGGTCGTCAAAAATGTGCGCGCTTGCTGAGAATACAGTCAGGCTTCCGATAGGTACATTAAGCTGGTCTGCAACGTACTTTTGGATTATGAAAAGCTGGTAAACGTTTGCAGGAAACCCAAAGAAAATGTCATTGCTCCTTATGTAATAAGTTGTGTTCAGTTTTCCATCTCTTATTAAGAAGTCAACGCTTATTAAGCTAGGGACGTCCTTCTTGTAAGTAATTGAGTCAGAGTGAGGGTCCCAAAGGCTTACAACACCCCTCCTTGAATAAGAATTATTTTTGAGTAGTGGAATTATATAATCATTTATTTGGTCAATCTTGCCTTGAAAATTAAATATTCTGGTTCCATAACTGTAAGAATATGCTGGATTAGAATTCTTTTCCAGTGCAATCTCTCTTATTTCCTCAATCGGCGGATAAACCCATTTCTTGAATTTTCTGAGCTCCTCTATGGGCTCTTTTATTCCTTTTGACGGGTTGAGGATGCAAATGCTCAGGTTAGGAACCTCTTTACATATGCGACCATCATCATTAAATTCTTCCCCATTAATTAAAACAAAAGAAAGGGCTTTTTTCCACGCTTCAAACGCAGTTTTTGAGGTTATTTCCATTTTACACTCACTCATTTATTCAATAAACTGAGTTAGTTTCAAGTCACCCATAGGTTTTGGGCTGAAATTATATCTGAAAAAAGGGATTGAGTAATTATTAAGCAGGATAGTAAATTCTTTGCATGCGTCTTCAGCGTCTTTTAAGTTCACACGGTTTATGCTTATCCTGTCTCCACCATTAAAGATTCTAAGCAGTTTCTCTCTTGCCTTAAAGAAATCCTTTGTTTCTTCAGAATAAAGGTCTTCTGACTTTCTTATCTGCAAATCCTTGTAAGTCTGTGTGCTGAGAAGCTTCTCATCTGCTTCTCTGAACACTGATGAGAACGCAATCCTGAACCTTGTCGGCATTCCACATGATTTGTAAATTGTCTCCTGTGAAAGACAAAATTTATTTATGAGGTTCTGCGAGCTCTTCAGCACCTCAAACAACAACTCTCTTTTTTCAGGATCAGCAACAACATAATTCCAGAACCTTATGTAATTTCTGCTGAACAAAAAAAACTGCCTTTTTTCAGGGTTATTAAGTCTTGATACTTTTGACAGGAATTCCTGGCTGTTTCTTCTCTGCAACGAATTAGCTGCGAGAAGCGCTGTCGCAACCTGCTTTATCATGTACCTAAATTCTTTAGGCGTCTTGAATTTCCTAAAGAAGCGATTGTAATCAATTATCACCGAGCATTGCGAGCACACTAACCCTAAACTGTTGTCTTTAAACTCATTCTTATATATTTCCCACTCATCGTTGTTGAAAGTGTAGGTTCCTGCCTTTCCTACTAGGTAAGGAGACTCATGCAAATCCCTGTTTTTTATGAATATATGAGTGTTTTTTTTCGAGAAAATTTGCACTAATCCTTTGACTGCAGTGAAATGCGTGTGAAGCTCTCTTGGTTTGATGTCAAATATCACATCTATGTTCTCCATTTTTAGCTTTAAGAATTCCCTAAAAACAGCCAGCATGTTTTTTATCTCATGGTTCATATTCTCCATGTTTATTATCAAATTGATGTTTTTCCCATAATCCCTTGTTTGGACAAGCAGCTTTTTAAGAAAGCCCATTATTTCTTCAACCCGCCAGTTCTCAAAAACACATTCAAAATTATTCAAAGCAATAACATCATTGACTATTGAGAAACTGTCCTCAATGTCTTTCGAGAGTTGCTTTAAATAATCATAATTCTTTGTTTCAATAAGGATTGCGTTTAGCCTGTTCGACCACGATTCTGGCTGAAACTTAAACACTATTCCTTCCTGCTCATACCTTTCAATGGGCATTGCTGGCAGGCTCGGCTTTGTTATGATTATTTTTCTCTTGTACCTTTCTATCACGAACTCTTCGCCTGCCTCGAGCGCAAGCTTAAAATACTTTATCCCCTTTCCTTCAACACGGCTTACCTCAATTATTTCTTCATCCACTAATTTGTTCAGATGATACAAGAGCTTTCGGTGCAGTTTTGCTTTCTTTCTTTTCGCACTGCTAACCTGTGTTCTGTCAGCAATCTCTGAATTTAGTACCTGCTCTATCTTGCTCCATTCATCTGGGTATACAGCTTTGACTAGCTCATCAGTAGAAAACTCTTTGTGCGCTGCCCCTTTGAACAAGCTGAGGATCTGGTACTCAGTCTCATGCATTCTAATAAAAGTATATTTTTTCTTTATATAAATCTTTTTTTGTTTCAGGAAAATTCTGAAACATCCGATTTTTGCTCTAAAATAATGTTTATATTTTCAGTAGATATCTGAAACATAAAATGCCTGTTACATACCAAAAAATCAAGGGGGGAAATGTTGGTGATCGCAAAAGCAGCTCTGAACTTGAACAAAACTTATTGAATCGTGTCCAAAACCTTACTAACTCATTGATCTCTATTGGAAATAAGAACATACAGCCAGAAGTCCGTCGTGCATGGACTGAATCACTTGAGACAGAGCTAAACAGGGTAATACATCAATACGAACAACAGCGCGATCCGGAAATCCTAAGAGATTATGCTCGCTATCTTGAGCGGCAAGCCGCGTATTTTTTTTAAAAATGAGGGGGATGATAAAAAATGATGTCAAAAAAAGACCTATTGCTTTTAACTGAATTTAGGAGGAACAGCAGAGAGACTTTGACAAGAATAAGCAGAAAAACAAAGGTTCCTGTCTCAACAATTTATGACAAGTTAAAATTTTACGAGGGCAACCTTATAAGAAAGCATACAACGCTAATCGATTTTACTAAGCTTGGGTTTAACACCAAGGCTAAGGTCTGCATAAAAGTGGAGCGTGAATTACGTGACGAGCTCAAAAATTTCTTAATAAAGAACCATAATGTAAACTCAGTGTACAAAATAAACAACGGCTTTGACTTCTTAGTCGAGGTTATTACAAGGCAAATAAAGGACTTGGAAGACTTCATTGAGCTCCTAGAACAAAAATTCCCAGTGAAAGACCATAAAGTCTATTATGTTATTGACGACATAAAAAGAGAGGGTTTTCTTTCAAACCCCGAGCTTATAAG
>RFII01000081.1 GCA_003695265.1 Candidatus Woesearchaeota archaeon
ATCATCAAATGATTTCCTGCTGAAGAACGGCGTTGTTGAAAAAGCAGGCTTTAGCATTAGTTCTGGTCTTGGAATAAGGTACTTGATAAATGACACTCCCGGCTTCGTATCAATAAACAGGCTGGATAAGGAATTGGTTAAGAGGCTGCTTGAGCGCTCTATCAGTTTGACAAAGGATTCTTCAAGAATTTCAAAGAGAACATGTTTTTCTGATGAGAAAACGCGGAAAGACGATTACAAAGTCAAACAAAAGATTGGCTTGAATGATCTAGAGGCTGATGAAAAGATGAAAGTCCTCCAAGACATTGAAAAGGAGTTGAACTCGCTTAAAGTAAAAGTTCCGGGAAGGTACCTTTCCCTTTCTGACGCGCTGATAAAAAAGTATTATGTTAATTCAGAAGGCAGCAAAGTCTCATCTGAGATTCCCAAAATAAACTTTTTTTATTTTCTCACAGTTCTTGTGGATAACCAGCAAATTCAAAGGTTTTGGCAGTACGGCTCAAGCTCAGGTTACGAAATTCTCGAGGAATGGAATCTAAAAGAAAAGTTAAGAGATGAGGTTTTAGGAATGGAAAAAAATGCCAAGCACGGCGTAAAAGCCCCTGCTAAAAAGCTTGATGTTGTGTGCTCTCCCGAAGTTGCAGGGATAATCGCGCACGAGGCTGCAGGCCATCCTTACGAGGCTGACAGGATTCTTGGAAGAGAGTCAGCCCAAGCTGGCGAATCATTTGTAACGAAGGAAATGATTAATACAAGAATAGGATCAGAAGTTGTAAACCTTGTTGATGATCCTACAGTCAAGAACAGCTTCGGATTTTACAAGTATGATGATGAGGGCGTGAAAGCAAGGCAGAAACTTCTCATAAGAAAAGGAATTATTAATGAGTTTTTGCACAACAGGGAAACAGCAAAAGAGTTAGGCACAAAAAGCAATGCTTCTGCAAGGGCAAACGGCTTTGACGTTGAGCCTTTGATAAGAATGTCTAACACTTTCTTTCTTCCGGGAGAGTACGGCGATGATGAGATTATAGAGGACACAAAGATCGGAATTTACTTCAAGAATTTTATGGAGTGGAACATTGATGATGTCCGCCTAAACCAGAAGTACGTTGCGAATGAGGCCTACTTGATAGAGAACGGCGAGTTAACAAGGCCCGTTAAGAGGCCTGCCATAGAAATAACAACCCCTGTCCTTTACAGCTCAATCAATGCCGTTGCAAAAACAGTCGAGCTTCACGCAGCTACTTGCGGGAAAGGAGAGCCGATGCAGGGCATTCCAGTCACTATGGGAGGGCCGAGGATAAGGATCGCGAACATAAGAGTGCATTAAGATGGAAGTCTTAGACAAAATCAGCAGGGAGCTTGAGAAGATTAATGCTGATGATTATGTTATTTCTCAGGCTAAAAGTAATGCAAGCCATGTTAAGTTTGCAAACAGCAAAATAGTGAAGACTGGTGTTGAAACGCTGAACCTTATAGACCTTTTTGTGGTGAAGAAGAAAAGGATAGTAACAACGTCAATCCACAAAACAGATGATAAAAACATAAAGGAGACTGTTCAAAAGGTTAAAAAGTTTTTGAAACTCGTTCCGGAAAACAAGAATTATGTTGGAATTGCAGAAGGGCCTTTCAAGTACATAGAAATTGATGATTCTTATGATAAGAGGGTTGGAAAAGAGGACATTGTTGAGCATGTGGAAAAAGCAATAAGCGTTGCGGAAAGCTTAGGAATAAAAAGGTGTGCCGGCGTCTTGGACGCTTATGACATATACTTAAGCCTTTTGACATCCAATAATGTTAGGGCTTCTGATAAGGCGACAAAACTGTATTTTTCAATCAGGTGCCATAAAACAAAAGATGCTTCCGGCCATATGACAGCATGCAGTAGGGTGCTTTCCAAGTTTGATACTGAAAAAGTTGCTGAGCACGCAGCAAGAATAGCAAGCCTTGGCAAGGGAAAGAAGAATCTGAGCCCTGGAAATTATGACATAATATTTGAGCCTTTGCCAATGGCAGACTTGCTGAACACTGTGATGGATTCTGCATCTATTTTTTCTGTTGAAGCAAACATTTCATTCTTTAAGGGATTGCTCAACAAGAAAGTCGCTTCAAGCAAAGTAACGCTGGCGGATGATGCTACGATGAGGAATGGTTTTAATTCGGCGATGTTTGACCAGGAAGGGGTTCCAACGCAAAGGACAGAAGTAATAAAAAACGGCATTCTGAAGAGCTTCCTTCATAACACTTCAACTGCTAAGCGCCACAAAACAAAAACAACTGCCAATGCTGGATTGATATCGCCGAGCCCTTTTAATATTGTTCTTGAGCCGGGCGATTTCAGGAAAGATGAAATTTTCAGAGAGATGAAGAGAGGGCTTTACATAACAAACCTGTGGTACACTCGCTTCCAGAATTACGCGACAGGGGATTTCTCAACGATTCCAAGAGACGGCGCGTTCATTGTTGAGAACGGAGAGATAAAACAGGCTGTGAAGAACATAAGGATAAGCGAGAACATACTTAACCTTTTGAAAAACGTTTCTGCTTTGGGCAGGAAATCTTACCAGATAAAGTCTTGGGAGGCAGAAACTCCTGTCACGCTGCCATTGACTCTTGTGAAGAATTGCAGGATTACGAAGCCTGAGAATTAGCCAACAACGTACATGACTTGTATGGAATGCGACTTGCCTGGCAGGTTAATCAGCTTGTCTGCCTTGTACCTCTGGAGGTCATAGTAACTCGTGTTTTCAGGCAGGCCGTAAAGCCTTGCCTCTTTGTACGTGTAAATGACTCTGTCAAGCAGCCTGCTGAGCCTGGCGCTCCTCTTAACAGGCAAGTTCAATATTTGGGAATAATCATTTATTGTCACCTCAACAGTTTCCCATTTGCTGTTTCTTTCAATTTCTTCTAAACTCGCGTATTTTTCGTAGCGCGGAGAAATGCCAAAGTCAGAATAAATGCTGGAAATAAATGCTGTAAATATGATAAATAGGAAAAAGGAGAGTTCACCTCTTTTTTTCATGTTATTCTCCTAGATTAATTGGTTTAAATATTTTCTTGTGCTGTGAAAGATAGGTTGTAAAGGTTGTTTTGCAATAACTGAGGGTTTAAGGGGCTCTGCCCATTGTAAATGTATTGCACAACATTTAAATATTAACCAGTGTTATTCCCAAATCATGAAATGCGAAGTCTGCAAGAACAAGATTAATGAGCACTTCCTGAAAAAAATAATAGGCACTGTTGTGAAAGACAAGAAAGGCAAAAAGCATTACGTCTGCGCGGAGTGCCAGAAGAAACTGAAGACAAAGGAAGAAATTCTTAATAAAATTTAATCAACTTGCACACTAGCTTAGATGGCAAATCTTTAAAAAAGATTTGATAGAAACTATTCAAGTGCAATATTCACAAAGTGAAATTGCACGGAACGCCCCAGTAGCTTAGGTGGCAAATTTTAAATAAAATTTGATAAAATTTATTCAAGTACCATATTCACTTCGCGAAATGGTACGAAATGCCCCAGTAGCTTAGTGGCTAGAGCAGCCGCCTCGTATCATGCAAAGAAAGCGGCAGGTCGGGGGTTCAACTCCCCCCTGGGGCTTATTTTCTTTTTGCAAATTTAAGTTAGTTTTGTTGAGCTGGAAAATTGTAAAAATTTTTAGTCCCACCCACACCACCCTAAAAATTAATGCTTGTCACAATTAAGCTGGCTTAACAATTTTTACAAAGAAAATATTAAATATGAAAAATAACTGAAAGAGAATAATGAGGATAATATTCTTGATAATGCTCAGTTTATTGCTTTTGTCCTGCTCTAAACATATTGAAATTGAAGCTCAAAAAACAGGAAACATTGAAGAGATAACAGGAAATGCAGTTGCAGTTCAGGATATGGCAGAAGGAAAAAATGTTTCTTTTGAGAATATTAGCATTAAGGAAGGTTGCGTCCTGACTGGGTTTTTAGTCAATGAGAAAGGAAGGAATTTCTCAAATATCACAATCCTGGCAAGGCACGCTGGCAGCGTTGACAAAACAGAAATTGATTTTGTTTATCCGGGAGAGACAAGCCCGTTCAGGATAAACATAACGACGAAGAAATGCCATTACAGTTATAATTTAATTGCGGAATCAGAAGACGGCATGAACGTGTCGAGATTGGTTAGTTTTGAGCGCAACACTTGCGGCAATGGCATCTGCGAAGAAAATGAGAACGGCTGCAACTGCTCTGACTGCAAGCCCTGCTCCGGCTTTGCCGGGACGTGCATGATTTTCAGCTGTACAGAAGGGAACGAATGCAGGCCTAAAGTGATTGAGAATTGCGGCTCAATGATAAGAATAAATGACAAGTTCAGGGGTTTTGGAGAGAAGGTTCTCTGCCCTGTGAGGCTGAATTACAGCATTGAATACCCAAAGCCCCTTGTCCTTAACAGGTCTGAGATAAGGCTTAGTTTTTACATGAAAAGAATCATTGATGACGAGTGCTCTGACTTCAAGGTAAGCAGGATAATGATAAGGGACCAGGGCTCGGTTTTTTTTGACGAAGAAATTGATGAGGAATTGGATGAGGGTGATGCTTTGGTTTTAGACTTTGTTTTCAATGAGACTTTTAGGGGTATGGAAAAGGATTCTGACCCTTCATTTTTTGTAGAGTTTAATGCATGGACTGTTGATGATGGGAAAAGCAGGTTTGTTGAGGACAGAATAAAAGTGATTAATCCTGATAAAGACCTTGTTATGATTAATCCGGGATACGCGCAAAGTTAATGCCTTGTTCTTGAAGCTTCTGAATATTCTATTAAAACATTTGTTGCCGCGGACTGAAGTTGCGAGAAATGTGAGAAGTGATAAAAATTCACGTTCGGAAGTGTATCTGCGAACCTTTCAACGCGCTGAGCAAACATTCCCTTATGAAACATGGCAAAGTATAATATGCTCGTGTTTGGGTGTGCTGCCAATTTCTGTATTTCCTTCATATTTGCGTCATGATCATTATCAAGGTCGCCGTCCGCGACGAATATGTGCACCGTTTTTCCAGGAACGCATCTTGATTGCGCTAGTTGATAGGCTGGAATATCATAATAAGTTGAGCCGCCTTGAGGGTTAAGCATGATTTGCTTCGGATTGTTATTTGGGGTTTCATAAAAAGTCTCCAAGTCAATAGCATCACTTACGACAGTATGCCCCGCATTGCTGTAGTTAACCACAACAACATTCGGGTTTTTATTCATTTCCCTTGCAGCATTAAGCAGCGTCTTAACAATGCCATAAGCCACATTGCATAAAGCATCAAACCTGCATCCTGAGCCATATATCATGCCAGGTTTCCCATTCCCATCTTGAAGCATGCTTCCTGAAGTGTCAAAATGAAACACAACATTATCCGGAAGCTCTAGTCCGGATTTCTCAAATTGGAAATCTTCTATTGGGATTTCTTCCCATTCATAAACATCATACCTGTACTGGTATGGTGTTAATCTTGTAACTTGAGATATTCCTGTTTGTGAAAAGAAATCATGAATTTTGTCCCAGGGAAGATTCATTAGTTCTGCATTTGTTAAGAAATGACTTTCTACTTTAACAGGCCTCCTGACTTTACCCAATTCAACAGACACTGCCTCAAGCCTTGGTGACTGTATTGGCAGGGGCCTTGCATTTCTTTTGTAATAAAGGTCTTTAGCAAGGTTTGAGAGCCTTTTGTTTCTATCAGTCCTGGGATTATTATTATCATTGGCAATCCCCAGTAAGAAACTGCTAATTTCATCGCTGGCTTCATCGCCCATTTCATCAACGAGGTCCTGCAATGATTCTTCTGCGCCGCCACCTGGCTGGTTTGGATCAGTTTGCGCATCACCGGTTTCGCTTCCGTCTCCTAATTGGGAGCCGTGCCTGTCCTCTTCTTTTGTGGTGGAAATAAATTTAGACAATGGAGCAATAAAGCCTTCAATAGACTTATACCTTGTGGTCTTGTCAAAAAACACTTTTGTAATTTTGTCAATGAGATATGCATGCGCCTGATCACTTGTTTGTTTTGGATCATCGTACAACTCGTCAACATAATCCCTGAATCTTTTAGGATTAATCCTGTGCTTTCTTAAATCATCAACGTCAAGATGTTTAATGATTCCGTTGAGGGATTCTTTAATCACTTGTTCAAGGGTTGCGTCGCTGATTCTTGCGCCCATTTTTTGCCTGAAATAATCAAAAAGGTTTGCTCTTAATTCACCACCTCTTGTAAAAAGAAGAGAATACATTGCTCTTGTAACAGGATAAAATAATGAGTTCGGCTCTTTGCCAGCTAATTCAACAACATCCCATGTTCCAATAACCCCATCAGGGAGCTCTTTTATCTTATGTGCGCCTATTCCTTTGTTCCTTCTCTCAAATTCCATAGCTATTCTTCTTTCAAGTTTGTTATTGAAGTTAGACAAATAAAAAAATATGTCATCAATAAGAAAATCCCATACAGCGTTTCTTGCATTGCCTATTTTATTATTCACGTCCCTGTCAGAAAGATGCGGTTCTGCTTTTCGTATCCCTCTGTAAAGGGCAGCAGCAACCTTTTTTCTGTCATCTGCAGAATCTGGACAATAAAGGGGATGAAACAATTCATGAAAAAAAAGATAAGTGAATGTGTCTTGTATTAGGTTTCTAACAAACCTAGCTTTGTCTTGGTCGTCAACCTGAAACCCATAGCTTTTCTGATATAAATCAGCAACAACTTCTTCAAAGGTTTTTTGAATGACATCAGGTTTGAAAACCAATGCCTTAATCTCATTGTTGTTTGTTGAGAAAGACCAAGGTCTTCGTGCGTTTGGGTCAGGATCAGCTCTTCTAACGGGCGTCCTGGAAAACATTGGCTCCTCAACAAGAACTATTTCCCTCCATATCCTCTCAGAGGTGATTAGGTCTTCTTGAACAGGATGCATTACTTACACCCCAAACATCCTTGATAATCTTTGATGATATATCTCTTCCGAAGTTGCGTCCTGCTTTTTCTCTTTTAATAAGGCTTCAAGCTGCCCAAGTTGTAATAATGCTCTTTGCCCTTTATCCTTTTCTTTGAGAGTTTCTTTGAATCTTGCCTGAATATCCCCTTTGTATTCATCAATAAATCCTGCGAATGTCGCGATGTCTGCAATAGCCCTTGCTATTAACAGTTTTTTAACGTCGCTTCCTTGATCAAGGGTTCTTAGCTTTCGGACTGCTGTCTCCAGCGCTTCTATCATCGGCTTTGCATATTCATCTGGGGTGTACTCTTGACCTGCTTTCATTCCTGAGATTGAACGAAGCGCAAAATGTATTGCATAATTCCTGATTGCACATGCATCATTATCAATTGAAAACCCTGGGCTTTTCATTTCAGCTGCGAAGTCATTGAACAGTCCAAGATAATCTGTAAGTACTGTGTTTACTAATTCGATTGGGTCTCCGTCAGCGTTTGGCTGTTTTTTATCCGACAAAACGATTGAGTAAGCATCAGCCATGTCTTCTAAAGTGATGTAAGGTGATTGATCAAGCAATGCAGTCAACGGATCTGGATGCTTCAGTGCTTCTGTGAAATCCTTAATAGTTGCCAGCAAGTCAGCTATTTTTTTTGATTTTGCTGTGTCCCTTCTGATAAAGTCCTCTTCAAACTTAATTCCTGCAATCCTTTTCATCTTCTCAGACTCATCTTCAAAAGTTTGGTCGTATGTAAAATCAACCCCATAAGCTGCAAGTCTCTCGGTCCAGTCTTTAGCATCTTCACACTCTATTTCAAATTCCCTTTTCAGGTTTCCGGAAGCAAGGTAAATAATGCAGTCTGAGAACTCCAAGGCAGATTTAATTATGCGTTTTTCAGTTTTCTTCGGATCTGTTGTGAATGCATAAAGTGAGAGCATGTTTAAGTTTGCAGCTTCCCTTTCTTCTCCATCTCCCAAACCACCGCCTGGCAGTAGAATTTTCTCTAATGATCTTGCAACAGCAGATTTAGGAGCAATGCCAAGTAATTCGCAGAGATAGCCTAAATAGCTCTTCCTAAACCTCAGATGCTGTTTGTTTTGTGATTGAGTAACATAAATTGAAGAGCCGTCACGTGAGGCTGCATTGGGAACATTTATTGTTAGGTCTCTGTTTGCGCTTGCCGCATCTGTCTTTACAGTTGCTGAATATTTTGCGTCATCAGCCCTTGCCGGGTTTTGAGCGCCCATCATAACTAATTTTCTCAGATAATCCTCAGAGAACACAATTTCATATTCGCCAGTAGCATTCCCTTTTTGGTCTTTTTTTTCGCGAATCAATGGGATAAAAGTCCCTAAATAGCCGCGTTCTCCTGTGCTTAACGCTATTTCAGAGTCCTGCATTTGTAGCACTTGGTTTGTGTCTCCCCTGTTTTTTTCATCAACGAACAAAAATACGACCTGCCTCATGGCATTACGGTTTAAGTGAAGGTATAAGACGCCGTCCCTAATCTCACCGTTGATGTATGGCTGTTGAACGTTAGACATTGCAAAGTTCAACCTTAACACTTTTGAGAACTCTTCAGGTAACACAGTCTTCATGTATTTCTCAACTGAAAATGTCTTTCCTATTCCTGTGATGCCCTCAAAAAGAAGCGGAATTCTGTCCCTGTAATTTGCGCCTATGATCATATCCATAAGGGTTATGTCGCGGGAAAATTCTTTTGGCACTCTTGCCCTTCCTTCAAGCAGTTCAAAGTCCACAGTGTTATTATTAGGATTAAAGGTTAATCTGTAAAGGGGTGTTGGTGATATTTCAAGACTAATAGTATTATAGACTGCTCTAACCATTGCAAGTTCGCTTGCTGCCTGAATCCTCCTTGTGATCTCGTCCGCATCCTTAAATCCTTTCTTTGCAAGATGGGCTACTAAAAGATCTAACGCCTCAGCCCTTGGCTGAAATTCTTCTTGCTGTGCTGATTTTTCCTTCATCATTTTAATCCTCTAAGAGTATCTCGGATTTCAATAACACCATCAATATATTGCTTTATACGTGTTATGCCTAGCCTTTCTCCAACTTTCAAGATGACGGAAGTGCTAACAAGAGGGTCGTATTTATGCGTATGTTTTTGCATTAATTCATCCAGTTGGGCAACAGATTTTCTTTTATATCCCATCTCATCCAAGCACTCGCTTAGAAAAGGTCTTAGCTCCGGCCTTGTCATCATGAGAAATAAGTAAGGGTCATCGACACCTGGAATAGTTTTATTATTTATTTTAGTGAACATACTGAATTCAGGAAAAAGTGATGTTAGAGTATTTTGTGTAAGATCAAAAACCTGGCTTTCATCCTGAAGATTTAAGAAATCAGCAATATCTGTTGTGCACAAATAATCAAAATCATAATGCTGACTTGATTCAAATACATGTCTTAAGAGGGGTGATGGAATTGGAGTGTCAGGTCTTATAAGAAAATGAATGGTAGTCCCAGTATGGGTTGAGGTCAATTTAGGTTCAAATTTTAAAGCATAAACACCAAGTTCTCTAAGAATAGTTTTTTCAAGTGGTGTTCTTATCTTAAAATAAGGAGATCCTTTAATAGTTAAAAAATCAAGAAGCCTGTCTTTTAGAGTAAAATCTTCAGTAGTGTAAACAGTTGTTTCAGATGCAGGCTTAGTAGGTTTGCTGTCAGGCTTAACAACCACTGGCTCCTCGGGATCCTGTTCGCCGAAAGGAACAGCACCACCACTTGGTACAATACCATCTTCCTTTCTTCTTTTTGGTGTCAATTTGACCTCCTTAAAACCTTTATTTTTAGTTCGACGAGTGTCTGGGGTTTTAAGTCTTCGTAAAGTATCTTTGGCAACACTATTATTGATTGGTTGCCGTGCTTCGCAATCTTTTTTGTTAGTGTGAACTCATCCATTTTTATACATAAATGACCCATAATAATGTATTCATTATATGGTGGTAAAACATAAGTTATATATAAATTTTTTGATTAGTAATCACTAAATAGTTATAACAGCATATGAGAAATCAAGAATTTGGAAATAGAATAAATTTAAATAAGGGCATTTCTATAATTAGCATATGCTCCAAAAAATACAAAACGAGATAGACTCATTGCCCGATAACTTTATTGTAGGCATAGTCACGAAATCAGACAAGTATGAGAAGGTCAACCTCCACATTCTTAACATGATGCTGCACCAGAAAGGTCATTTTGGCGGTTATGTTGCTGTGAACAGGCCTTACAAGAACATGGTTGAGCTTCTTACAAACCAGAACATGGATTTCTCAAACCTTTTCTTTATTGACTGCATAACACAGAAGCTCGGCGGCAGAATAACAAATGATGAGAACTGCGTTTACATAAACAGCCCGTCAAACCTCACTGACCTTGCGATTGCCTTGCACAACTTTGCAATTGCAGAAGTGAACGCGAAAAAGTTTTTGATGATTGACTCAATATCCACGCTCCTAATCCACAACGACCATGAGACAGTGCAGAAGTTCATCCATTACCTCACCGGCAAGATACGCTTGTGGGGCTTAAAGGGTGTGATGATAACATTGCATGAGGAAACAGACGAAAAACTGATAGCTGAGCTGAGCCAGTTCTGTGATAAGATTATCAGAGTATAAATTTAAATAATAATGTTTTTTCTCGCATAAGATGAGAGGATTAGTAGAGCAGGCAAACAAGGTTTTTCTCGAGAACTTTAAGCCAGAGACATGTTTCGAAAGAGCAATATTCTATTCGTGGGCGTGCAAGCTTGATAAGTGCTGCACTTTTTGCTATATGTCAACTCTGCCAAAAGAACTGAGGACTAAGGAGCGCGTCAGAAGCATTCCTTCCCTGTTGGCAGAAACAATTATTTGCAAAAAGCTTGGCTGGGATTACGGCTTTTTATCAGGTGGCATTGGAGTTTTCAGCGATGAAAAAATGGTGAGGCTTCTCAAAGAAACAAACAAGATTTTAGGAGAAAAGATTTGGGTTAATATTGGTGTTTTGTCAAAAAAGCAAATGGAGAAGTTCAAGCCTTACATAAAAGGGGTTGTTGGTACGATAGAGGTTCTTGATCCTGGGCTGCACAAAAAGATTTGCCCTTCTAAGCCGATTGGGCCTGTCATAAATATGTTTAGGCAAAGCAAGGAGATCGGCTTGAAGAACGCAATGACTTTAATAGTGGGGCTGGGAGAGACAATTGAAGATTTCAAATTATTAGAGCAATTCATAAAGGAAAACAACATTTCAAAAATTCATATTTATGGCCTTAATATTCAAGAAGGCACTGTTTTTGAGGGCCAAGATCCGCCGACAAAAGAGTATCAGGCAGAGTGGATTGCTCGGACAAGGATTGCTTTCCCAAAGCTTGACATTCAGTGTGGAATATGGTCTGACCGCGCTGAATATGTTTGCATACTTTTAAAAGCAGGCGCCAATTCTATCAGCAAGTTTCCTGCTTTGCGAAAATTCGGCTCTGAAGCAGCAAAAAAAGTTGAGAATGAAGCAAGAAAAGCCGGAAGAAAGTTCAGAGGAAGCCTAACAAGGTTACCTGAGATTAATGTCGAGAAAGAAGTGGGGTGTATTGATAAGGAATACAGGAATCTGACCGCAAAAAAGCTAAGGCAGTATCTTAAGCAAATGATGAAGGGGAGTTCTTGAGTTTTTTGTATAAGAAACAAAAAAATTAGGGTTAAGTTAATTTTTAAGGATTGGGATAAAAAAATGGGTTAAGCAAATTTTGTTATGCTGAAAAAATTATGAAAGTGTTTAGTCCCGCCCACACCATCCAATTGCACGAAAGCTTTCTCACTTAAGTTGACAGCACCAAAAAACCGAAAAATTTATATACTGGTTTTTACAATATTTATTACCATATGGTAGTAAAAATATTAATTAAATTGAGGAGAAGCATATCTAAGAGGATTCTTGCGAGCCTTCAGTACAGGACAGGTCTTTTTGCAGCCGCGAGAAAAGATGTTAGCACAGGCTATAATGCTGCCTGGATCCGCGACAATGTTTATGCTGCTATAGGCGCTGAGAAGTTTGATTTTAACAGGGCAATAAAGGCCTATCATGCCTTGCTGGACATATTCTTAAAGCACGAGTACAAGATAGACTGGGCAATAAAGGAAAAGCCGGATGAGAAGTACAAGTACATTCACGCAAGATATCACCCGATTACATTTGATGAGTTTCACGAGGAGTGGGGCAACATGCAGAACGATGCTGTAGGCGCGTTCCTCTTCAAAGTAGGCGAGCTTTACGAGAAAGGAATTAACATAATCAGAAATGATGATGACAAGAGAATCCTGCAAAAACTGGTTTTTTACTTAGAAAGCATTGAGTACTGGCACGATCCTGACAATGGCATATGGGAAGAGAATGAGGAAGTCCACGCTTCCAGCGTTGGCGCCTGCGTTGCAGGGCTTAAAAAAATAAGGAAAATAGTTAATGTTCCTGAAGAATTAATCAGAAAAGGTCAGGAATCATTGAACAGGCTTTTACCGAGAGAGTCAGAAACAAAAGAAGTTGACCTGGCACTCCTCTCCCTTATATACCCTTACAATGTTGTTACTCCTAGGCAGAGAGACAAGATTCTTGAGAACGTTGAGAAAACGCTTGTCAGAGAAAAAGGAGTTATAAGGTATTTGAATGATCGCTATTACAATAACGGATCAGAAGCTGAGTGGTGTATGGGGTTTCCCTGGCTGGCAATCATTTACAAAATCATTGGGAACGAAGAAAAATACAAGTATTACCTAAGAAAAACGCATTCTGTCATGAACGCAAAAGGTGAGATTCCCGAGCTGTATTATGGAAAGACAAAGAGGTTTAATGAGAATACTCCTCTTGGCTGGGCCCAGGCGCTTTACTTGGTAGCAACTGCTTAAAGCTTATGACTGCTATGCACAAAAAACCTCTCAAAGTATTTTTCCAGCTGCTTCTTATTTGTCCTCTTCAATTTATCTATGCTCACTTTTTTCTGCAGCAGGTTCTTCAAAACTAGTGAGATGTGCTGGCCGCTCAGCATGTGTGGAAGTATTATGTAGTCTGCGCCAACGTTGTAATATTCAATCGCATCATCAATGTTGTTTGAGGAAACAAACACTTTTGACTTTGGGTTTGCCCTCTTAACATGTTTAATAAGGTAAAGGTTGTCCTTCTTGTTCGGCACAGTTGAGATCACAATATCAGAGAAGGTTATCTTTCCCAAGACATCATCGCTGTTAACATCACCATAAATGCAGGGAGTTCTTTCATTTATCAGGTTATTTATTATTGTTGGATCATAATCAATAACAAGAATGTCTTTTTTAAGCTCTTTTAATGTGTCAATCAAAACCCTGCCGATCCTATGCCCTCCAAAGATTATTATTGGCTTCTTCAACCTTTTAGGGATGTATTCAAGTCTTTCCCTGTAATGAGGTATTTTATCAAAAACTTTAAGGATTCTATAAAACTTTTTGTAGAGGCCGTCAGCATGCTCTAAATAATATGATGAAACAGTCATTGAGATTATTGCCAGTAGTATTGTCAAAGAGAATATCTCATAGGATATGTGGCCTAAAGAGAAGCCCTGCAATAGTATTACCAAGGCAAACTCGCTTATCTGCGCCAACGAAATTCCTGTCATAAACGCCGTCCTGGTCTTATAGCCGAAAAATTTGATGAAAATAGTGATCATTATAGGCTTGAAAATGATTATTACAAGAACCAGCACTATCAAAGTTGATAGGATATTTGAGAAATTGAAAACGTTTAAAGTTAGTCCTAATGATATAAAAAAAAGCGTCGAAAAAAAGTCCTTTATTGGTTTTATCTTGCTCATCACCTCAAGGTTGTAGTCAGAGCTTCCAAGGACAACGCCGGCAACAAATCCTCCGATAACAACTGAGAACCCTGACAGGTGAAATGCCAAGGAGAATAGGAACAGCACGCCGAGCGAGCTAAGGAAAAAAAGCTCTTGTGACTTAGCTGCAAACGAGAAAATAATTGGGACCAGCCTAATAGCAAAAACGTACGCAAAAATAAAGAGGGCGGCGCCTTTAAGCAATGAGTAAAAGAAAAGAAGAGGTGTCATTTCAGGCGTTGAAAGCACCAAGAGTGCGAGCACGGCCGCCAAGTCCTCGATGAGAAGTATTCCCAGAACAACCCTTCCGTGAAGCGTGTCAAGAACGCCCTTGTCCGATAAGAGCTTGACAGCAATCATTGTTGAGCTGAAGCACAAAGTCAAGCCTATGTATATTGCCTCTAATTTCAGAAAGCCCATCATAATGGCTATTACGAATCCTGTGCTGAAAAGCATGGCTATCTGAATGAGTCCGCTCGTCAGGAAAACAGGGCTTTCCTCTTTTATTTTCTTAAGGTTTATCTCAAGACCTGCAATAAACAAAAGGAAAGCAATGCCTATCTCAGAGAATGACTTAATAGTTTCAGGGTTTTTAATAAAGCCAAACCCGAGTGGCCCGAGAATAAGCCCTGCAGCAATGTAAGACAGAATCATAGGTTGTTTTAATCCCCTGCTTATGTAAGCTAAAATGGTGGCTAGAATTATGACTGCTCCAACTTCAACCAAAACCATGATGATACCTCTTTTTTAATAAGAAAAAAAGAAAAAGAATGTATA
>RFII01000082.1 GCA_003695265.1 Candidatus Woesearchaeota archaeon
ACGAGAAATGTGCTTCGCACATTTCTGGGGTGCCAGAAATATACAATTTCTGAGCACCTTTGCCGAGCGTAACTAGCGAAAAAGTTTGTTTCGAACCCCGGATCCCAAGCTCTCTTCAACCAGAATGGTTTAGGAGGCTTGTGCCTTATTTGCCCAAAGCTCTGGTCTTGCTCGTGGGGTTTCACGTTCAACTGTGAATGCCCCACTTGACCGCTTTGCATCAAAGCTTTACTAAAGCTTTGCCAGACTAGGCTACAGGTCCGTATTAAACCCTTTTTAAATTGTCATTTATTAATCTTTTGCATAGAATTTAAATAATTAACAATTTTTAGTTTAAGCATGATAATCAAGCAGAAGCCTTCTGATTTCATTGTAAGAGAAGTTATAAAGCTCAAAAAAGAAAACAGGGGGAAATATTGCTATGTGAAACTGACAAAAGAAAACATGAATACAGAGGATGCTGTGGCAAAAATAGCAAGAATTCTTGGGCTGAGAAGAAAAGATATAGGGTATGCTGGCTCAAAGGATAAGCATGCTGTCACAGAGCAGGCTATATCAATAAAAGGCGTTTCAAGGGAGAGGGTTGAGAGATTAAGAATAAATAATATTAAAATTGAATTCCTTGGCTTTGGCAATGAAAGAATAAGCCTCGGAAGCCATGAGGGCAACGAGTTTGAGATTATTGTGAGAGATGCCGAGCCGCGTTTAAAAAGCGTGAAAGAAATACCGAATTATTTTGACGAGCAGAGATTCAGCAGGAATAATGTTGAGATAGGAAGGTTGATAATAAAAAGGAATTTCAAAGAAGCAGCTTTTATGTTAATGAATGAATATAAAGAAGTAAAAGAGCATCTTTCCGAGCAGAAAAATGATTTTGTTGGAGCTCTGAGAAAACTGCCGGAAAAAATATTAAAGCTTTACATTCATTCCTACCAGTCGTGGCTTTTTAACATAATGCTTTCTGATTACATAAGAAAGAATTCACAAAAAACGCGAATCGTTCCTTACAGCTTGGGCGATTTTGTTTTTCCTGAGATTAGAATAAAGAATAAGAAGCTGCCTTTAATAGGGTTTCAAACTGAAACAAATGAGGTAATGAAAAAGGAGGGGATCACAAACAGAGATTTTATAATAAGGGAAATACCTAACATCAGCGCTGAAGGCTCTGAAAGGTGTGCTTTTGCAGAAGTAAAAGATTTTTCTATTGAAAAAGTGAAAGAAGGCTACCTGTTAAAATTTTATCTGCCCAAAGGGAGCTATGCAACGATTGTTGCTAAAATGGTATTTTACTGAACGGCTTGATGCCTTTCTCGCGCAAGAATTCAACTGTGAATATGAGGATGAAAATAACTCCGAAATACCTTAGCAGGAGCGATATGATGTAAATGAACATTTTTGCTTCGTAGAACATTCTTATAAAAACAAGCGTTAAAACCTGTATGAAGAGTATTGCCAACGCGATTATGATCACATACTCAAGGTATTTGTTTTTCACATCCATTTTAGCCCGTCAACTATGTCGTTGAAAACCTCCTCAATCGGCTGCTCGCCGTTAACAGGAATGATCAGGTTTTGGTAGTATTCCAAAAGTTTTGAGGTTTGCTCGTGATAAATCTTAAGCCTTTCCTTTATTGCTTCTGGCTTGTCATCATCCCTTTGGAACAATGGCTCGCCACAAACATCGCAGACGCCCTCTTTCTTCGGCTTCGGGTAAATAGTGCTGAAAATATGGCCGTTCTTGCAGACACGCCTGCTCGACAGCCTTTTAGTCACCTCCTCATCAGAAACCTCTATGTTGATAACATTATCGATTTCAACTCCCATTTTTTTGATAAGCTCTGCTTGGGTAACATTTCTTGGAACGCCGTCAAGAATAAAGCCTTTCTCGCAGTCTGGCTTGCCAAGCCTTTCTTTGAGAATTTTTATAACAAGATCGTCAGGCACTAGCTCTCCTTTGTCCATATACTTCTTTATTTCCTTCCTGAGATCAGAGTTAGAGTCAAGGGCCCTGAACAAATCCCCAGTAGATATGTGTGGTATATTATATTTCTTTGCGAGCATTTCTGCCTGCGTTCCCTTACCGGAGCCTGCAGGGCCAAGCATTATAAGCCTCATAATCATTTTTAGTAACAAGCCAGTTTAAAAATTTAACTGTTACCAGTAAATTTTCCCTGTTTCCGCGTCAAGAACAGAGTAAGCCGCGCTCCTTATTGGTCCTGATTCTGTTATGTTGCAGGAATCCCACATTTCAGGCTTTGTGCAATTAACATTATCCCAATCGTGGCAGTGTTGAATTAAGACATAGATAACAGATCCTTGTCCTTCAGGAATGGCTTCTCCAAGGTGAATGAACAGGGTTCCGGGAGTATGGGCAGCGTTCCAAACGTAATCGGCAAATCCGTTGTAGTTGCTCTTCTCTTCATTGCAGAACGACCATATTGGAAGGAGGTCTGTCTCGTTAAAAGGCTCGAGCATAGGCCCGTCAATGCATGACATCATTGCTTTTCCGTCTTTTTTTTCAAGAGTCACAAGCTTCATCAGCCTGGACGAGTCGTTCAAGTCAAAAACGCATTGCCCTTTCCAAACTTCGTTCAGGTATTCTGAGCTCACAAAGTATTTGTAAGCGTCTTCAGCATTGTTAACAACAAGCCCCTGCTTGAAAGAGCAGGAAACAAGAAGAAGCGCGAAAAGTGTTATTTTCTTAAGATTTACTAAAGCCATTTTTCTCTTGGCACTTTTTTCCAGTCAATTTTTGTCCTTTTCGCGCTCCACTCGCTCAATAATATCGCGGAGTTTATAATAGCAAGGTGAGTGTATGCTTGCGGAAAATTACCAACCAGTTTTTTTGTTTTTATATCTATTGCCTCTGAGAAAAGCCCGAGATGATTTCCCAAGCCGCAAAGGCGATCAAACATTTTGACCGCTTTCTCCTTTTCTCCTATTAAATAAAGCGCGTCGACAAGCCAGAATGAGCATATTGCAAACGCGCTTTTTGACACTCCAAAATCATCCTTCATTTTATAGCGCTGCGTCAGATAGCCTGTTCTCAGCTCATTGTAAATTGCTTGTACTGTTGATATTATTCTGGGGTCTTTGTAATCAAGGAATTCGTGGTAAAGCATGAGAAGAATGGAAGCATCTAGTATGTTGCTACCATAATACATTGTGAAAGCTCTTTTCTCTGAGTTCCAGCCTCTTGTTATGATGTCCGCGTATATTTTATCTCTTAATGGAAGCCACTTATGAACGAGCTTTTCCTGCCCGTATTTCTGTGCTATCTTTATTGCTCGATCAACACCAACAAAACACATCAATTTTGAGTAAACGAAATGCTCATTTAAGCCTCGAAACTCCCAGATGCTCTTGTCTTTAAGGTTCCAGTAGACCCTTATTTTATTAACCAGGAATTTTAAGAACGCCCACATCCCATTAGTCATTTTATCCTCATACTCATAATACACGTAGTAGAGATAAATTATGTCTATTATTTCCCCGAACAAGTCGTTCTGCCGCGTTATTGCAGCATGATTGCCTATGCGGACAGGCCTTGAATTCTTGTAGCCTTTAAGATGCTTTAGTTCCCACTCACCATGTATTATTTCTCCGTGTATCCCATACAGGGTGCGGACCTGCCTTTTTTTCTTGTAAGTGTTGTTTAGAATGAACGTTAAAGCCCTTTTTGCCTCGTGGTTTCTGCCAATTTTCTTAAAAGTGTCCGCAACAAAAGCAGCGTCCCTAATCCAACAGAACCTGTAATCAAAAGTCCTGTTTGTGCCGACTTGCTCAGGAATTGAGGTCGTGGCAGCGGCGATTATTGCACCTGTCTCACTAAATGTTAAAAGCTTCAGCGTCAGCGCAGACCTTATTATTAATTCTCGATACTTCTTGGGTGTGATTAAGGTGCTTACCCATTTCTCCCAGTAATTCTTGGTCCAGTAGTAGAGTATCCAGCATTTCTTTGTGCTGAACTCCTTAGGATCGTCCTTGCAGCCGACAACAAAGTATGAAGTCCTGTTCAGCTCGAACTCTTTTCCATCAGAAACTTCTGCAATCCTGTTTGAGAAGAGGTATAGCTCCTGCTTGCCGTTCTTTGCAATTATCTTGTCTTTGTATTTTCTTATTGTTGTTTTTCTTCCGTAATTCAGTTTAGGGTTGTATACAATTTTTATTATTGGCTTTCCCTTAAGAGGCTTGATTATGCGGATTAGCCTGTTCTGCTTGAAAACGTTCTTTCTTATTGTAGGAAGAATTTTCCTGTAGCGCGGCATGAAGTCTATAACTACAAAGCTGTCATTTTTAGATGTGAAGGTTGTTTCAAGAATGTTGGTGTGCCTCACGTACTTCTGAGTTGTTTTGTATCGGCCTTTGGGCTTTATCTCAAAAGAGCCTGCATCCTTGTCAAGAATCTTGGCAAAAACGCTTGGGCTTGAAAAAGTATCAAAGCACATCCATTCAACAGATGCTTTTTTGCTTATCAAGGCGCAAGTTTTGCAATTCCCGACAATCCCATAATTTAGCATTTTGGATTTGGAATAATACTACTATTTATTTCTTATGAGGACTTCCTGCAAAAAAGGGTTTGTCCTTTTCTCCCTGCCAATAGTTGAACTTCTTGCTTGGCCGTAATCATGCCCAGGCCACACTTCCACCTCATCACCAAGACTAATTATTTTGCGCAGGCTTTCCGTCATCTGCTCTTTATTGCTGGTCGGAAAGTTTGGACCTGTGGCTCCTATGCCTCCAACAAAAAGCAAGTCCCCTGTTAGTAGTTTTTGGTTATTTATAAAGATGCAAATGTGGTCGCTTATATGGCCTGGTGTGTGCAGTATTTTTAGCTTTACCGAGCCGATACTGATTTCCTCGCCGTCTTTTACATAGTAATCGCAGGGCATTGCCGTTGACTCATGCATCATTATTTCTGCTTTTGTTTTGTCTTGAATCTCAACGTTTCCTGCGATGTGGTCTTGGTGGGAGTGTGTGTTGATTATGTACTTTACCTTGAACTCATTCGCTTTTATTATTTTGAGTATTTCTGAAGTGTCATAGCCCGGGTCAATAACAACAGCTTCTTTTGTCTTCTCATCTGCCACAATGTAAGAAAAATTCTTCATGTACTCTGATAGTATTTGCTTGAAGAACATTCTTTAAAGAAAATAAGCAAAATTTAAAAAATTTCCTTTTAATAATAAACCTATGTTATGGTTAATACCTCTTTGTATTGGTCTTTTCATTTGGTCATTGGCGTCTCTGGTTGACAGGTATGCATTAATTTTTCATGTGAAAAGCAAGAAGTTGTATGTTTTGTACCCTGCTCTTACACACTTGGTTGTGACTTTTGTTATAATCCAATTTTTTCCAATAGAAAAACTTTCTTTTGATGTTCTTGGTTGGGCAATTCTTGGCGGGTTGCTTGAAGTATGGACGCTTTATTACCTTTTCACTGCAATAAGTCTGGAACAAATAACAAAAGTATTCCCTTTAAGCAGTTTAACCTCTTTTTTAGTGCTTTTCTTGAGCTGGTTATTGCTCAACGACCCGCTTTCGGGAAGCAGCTTATATGCATTTTTTCTATTTGTTGCTGGAGGAACAATTCTTGGAGTTTCACATGATAAAAAAAAGATCAACCTAAGTAAGGCGTTGAAGCCCTTACTCATAACTGGTTTTGTAGGAAGCTTTCAAATAATAGTGATGAAGCACGTTTTTAACTTGACCAGATTCTGGACAGGATTCTTTTACTCAAGAATTGGGTTATTTATTGGGGGGCTGATAATCTTCCTTGCTTGGCAAAAGAAAATAATTAAAGAATGGAAAAAAGTCAAACCAAAAACACATTCCCTTTTATTCGGCAATCAGATAATAGCTGTTTTTGGCCATGTTTTTGTGTATTTTGCATTGTCTTTGGCAAATTCTGCTTTGGTAAGCTCAGCATACGGAATACAGCACATAATGATATTCTTAATGGCAACTTTCATCAGCATTTGGAAACCGGAAATACTAAAAGAGGAACTAACAAAAAAAGAAATATTGAAGAAAGCCATTGGAACTTTGTTAGTAATTGCTGCAATTTACTTTTTGAATGTGTAAGCCCCGGGAGGGACTTTCACAAACTTTTGCCGTTTTTCGTGGGATTTCACTCAGTGAACATCCCACATGATCGCTTTTGATCAAATTTTGGCAAAAATTTGGTTTGAACCCTCGACCTGCGGATTACAAGTCCGCCGCAATAGCCACTATGCTACCGGAGCAATAGACTCTGGTTTTAATTCCTAATTTATAAATTTTATTGAAAAATGGTTAAGTCAACTTAAGTGAGATAGGTTTTGGTGGTGTTGGTGGGACTAAAAACTTTGTAATGCCCTAACTCAAAAAAATTGACTTTATCTTGAAAAAGTGTTTTATTCGTAAATTATTGTCTTAAAAAAAGAATTAATACTGTTTTTCAAAGCCTCTTTTATGATGGAAGAATGTCGGATGAATGACGTGCTCGTTCAGTTTGAGGAACTGTTTCATTTCTGCCTGCAGCCTGTATGCTCTGTTGTAAAGGTCGCGCTTGTACTTGAGAATGTCATTATAATATATTCTTTTCCTGAAAACATCATCGAAGGTTTTCAGGAACCAGTTTTTTTTCCATTTTCCTAAATAGTCTAGGACTAAGTCTGCTTTACATCTTAGAGTAAGCTCGCTGTGGTTTGTCTTTACTTTTTGGCCTTCATGCATTATTTCAAGCTCTTTGAGACCTAAAAAATGGCCGTCGATTATCAGCCTGTATTTGTAATAAGAATTGTTTTTTGGTATCAGCTCTGCTCGCCACCAAAACCAGACTTCTTTTATGTTTCCTGGCTCGCGCTTTTCATAGTACATAACCTCATATTTATCACCGCTCCCCATTTCCTCATCAACAAATTCTTCTTCGACAAGCCAGTTGTAAATAGTTTTGTAAGCCCATTCAGCTGTGAAAACGTTCTTGTTGATGATTTCCCATCTTGCCGCTTCAATAACCTCTGCAGGAGATATTACTTTTACCATGCAAGAAGTATTAATAAAAATGGTTTATAAAGGTTTTGTTAGCATAACGGGTTTAGGATAAACGCAGTTGTTTTCACAAAGTCAAAAAATGATGGTGGCTTTGTCTGGACTCTTAGGTTTCCTTTTCTTATTGCTTCCAGCACGTCATCTTTTGTTTTTTCTGAGTCAATGTTGGAAAATGTGTTGTTCATTTGGTATATCATATGCAGGTCGGAGTTCCCTATTAAGGGAAGCCCAAACTTCTTGGCAACTTCGACTGCTTTTCTGTTCGGGTTAAGAAAGCGCCAGTAATAATGGTTATATTCGATGGCGTCAAAAAGCTTTATGTTCTCAATAAGTTTGCTGCCAAGGCACCTTCCAAGATAATAGAAAGGGTGTGGCGCAGCAATAACTGCGTGGTCTTTTATTTTCTCAAGATCTATCAAATTTTTTATTTTTGTTATTTCCTCATTTGTTGTATTGTAAATCAGGACGTGCTTTCCTTCAATTTGAGCTTCGACTCCAGGTATTAGAAGGATTCCCTTTTGCCTTGCAAAGTCAAATATGTGTTTTTTATTTAGGACATGATCGTGTAATGTTATTGAGAGCACTTCAAAGCCTTTTTTAGATGCAAAAGTGATTAGGTCTTTTGCAGTGTACTTGATATATGGATCTTTAGGATCCTCTTTGGTGTGTATGTGCATATCTGACTTCAGCATTTTAAAGAACTCATTTCTCAAGAATAATGCTTTGTGTCGGATAGGCAAATTCAATGCCCTCTTTCTCAAATTCCTCTTTCAACGCGAAGTTTATTTCCTGCTGAGCATCCATGTAGGCTTTGTATTCCCTTGTGTTTATGTAGTAAACCACCTCGAAATTAAGGCTGAAATCGCCTAGTTCTTTGAAGTGCACCCTGTCAAGCTCCAGGTTTTTATTATTGCTAATTATTTTCTCAACAATTTTATTGATTTTTTTGAGTTTTTCTGTTGGAGTGTCATAAACGACTCCGAAGTTAAACACAACCCTTCTTTTTTGCATTCGCTTGTAATTGTTGATTCTTATGCTTGTTAATTCGCGGTTTGAAACGATTAATTCCTGGCCCTGCAAAGTCCTTATCCTTGTGGTTTTAAGACCTATGTGCTCGACTGTTCCGCTGTCTGAGCCTATAACTATATAATCTCCGTGCTTGAAAGGCTTGTCAAAGTATATTGTGAATGAGCTGAAGAGGTCTTCCAGTATGTTCTGAAACGCGAAAGCAACCGCTATTCCTCCAATTCCAAGGCCTGCAATAAGGGGCGTTACCTTAATGCCGAAATTGTCGAGGAGGAATATGGCTGCAAGAACCCAGACAACAATTTTTGTTATTGTACCAATAATGGAGATAAATGTGGTGTCTTCACCCTTGTCTGACTCACTCTGCTTCGCAACCTGCTTTTCTGCAAAGAAAGAAATCATGTTATTCACAAACCTGACAGCATAGAACACTATTAAAATTGTAATTGCGTAATTAATGCCTTTATCAACCCATAACGGAAGTGCCAATGGCTTTGTTGCTATTCCAACTGAGAGGGTTATGTAAAAAAACCAAGGAATCCTTTCAATAGCATCAACTATCATGTCATCAATCTCGTTTGTTGTCTTTTTCGCAAATTTCTTTAGCAGTTGAACAATAAAATTCTTTGAAGTCCTGAGAATTATCAGCAATAGCACAAACAAGAGAACTGAGGCAACATATTCTTTTGGTATTCTTGTAAGCGCAGTTATTTGGCTAATCATTCGTGTTCAGAGCGAGCAGTAGTTTAAATATTTTGCGCTAAGTGGTTAAACAGTCAGCTTATTGACTTCAGAAATTCCATGTGTGCCCTTGTTTGAGGGCTATCCAGAACTTTGCTTACGCCGCCAAAAAAAGTGTAGGCAAAAATTCCCAAAGCTTTTCTTAAATCATGAGTCCTGGACAGCCTGCCAAAAGAAGAAGTCGCAGAGTAAAAGTCCCGGATGCCGTCAAAAACCATTGTTTGGAGCTGGTAAGGCGTGAAATTGGCTGGCCTGACAACACAATGCTGACCGTCATACAGG
Organism: Candidatus Woesearchaeota archaeon; assembly: GCA_003695265.1. Lineage (GTDB taxonomy): Archaea > Nanobdellota > Nanobdellia > Woesearchaeales > J072 > J072. The sequence goes on from RFII01000082.1 coordinate 9,082, forward strand.
CTGTAATCCCTAGTTAAAATTCTTCCTTCTGCTTCCATTTGGTTCCAAAAAGGTGTTCCTGGGAGTGGTGATTTGATGAATAGTTGTAATGTGTCCGCGTTTTGTTTCGCCCATTCAACTGTTGCTTTTAATGTTTCAGGCGTATCATCATCTGTGCCGGTCATCATCATGGCATGAACCCAAAAGCCATAACCTTTGAACACTTTAGCTGCTTCTTGGTTCTGCTGCGCAGAAAAAGGCTTTTTCATATGCTTTAGGGCTTCGTCAACAATTGACTCAAACCCAACACATAAGTACTTGACGCGGGCATTTTTCATCGCCTTTAGCAATTTCTCATTCCTGGCAGCAGAAGCAGAAACCTGCGCTGTTATTGAGCCATAAGGAACGCCAGATTGCGCCAAAGCTTCCAGCAGGCTAATTGCCTCATTTGGATTCCCTGCAAGGTTATCTCCGCTAAAAAAGATGTGTTTTGAAAGGCCGAGCTCGTGAAGCTGGCGTATATCATTAATAAGCTGCTCGGCGGACATGAACCTTATTCTCCTGCCATATGTCAAGGTTACAGCGCAAAAATCACAATCGTAAGGACACCCTCTCTCTTCTTCAACCACGCCAACGTTTGCTTTTTGCGCAATTACCCTATCATAATATGGGAGGGGCATTTTCCTAAAAGTTTCTTCTGATAAAAGCTTTCGCGGATGCGTTTTTATTATGTTCCCTTTTCTTGTGAATGCAATACCATCAACGTCTTCCAAAGAGCCTGGATCAGAAATAAGCATTCCCATAAGTTCAGGAAGTGTTTCCTCACATTCTCCTATTCCAACAATATCAACGTGCTCAAGCCATTCCTCTAACCTAAAAGAAGGGTCCATCCCGCCGGCAAGTATAAGGCCATTAGGATTGACAGCCCTATAAGCGTCAGCCAATGCCATTGACTGAGGAGATGTCCTTGTTATGGAAGAAATGGCTAAGACATCACTTTCTATTATTCTTCTCCAGTTGTGTTCAGACAGCCTGTCGCTGGTGCCGTGAAATTTGGGGTGGATCATTTCCACATTTTCCCAGCCATCCCTTTTTAAGACGGCTGCTAAGCGCGGAAGAGACCTTGGCGGCAGCCTGAACATGCTGTAAATGTCATAAGAAGGGTCGCCGTTAAGCACGCCGAACTGGGTTGGAGGCAATTCCACAAGCGTGATGCTGCTTTTCCTGCTTAACGCTTTCATAATAAAAGTATAATAATCCTTTTTTATTAAAGTTATATGTTCTCCAGTGTTATAAAAACGAGAGGTATTTAAAGAAAAAACTATTTAAATAAAGCAGGATTTAGGGCATGATATGTTAATAGGGGTGGTTGGAAAAGCAAACGTTGGAAAGAGCACTTTCTTTAAGGCTCTGACTTTGGCAGATGTTGAAATAGCCAATTATCCATTCGCGACCATTAAGCCCAACACGGGTGTAGGCTTTGTGGAGGTTGAGTGCGCAGGCAAATTTTTTGGTAAGCAGTGCAATCCAAGGGAAGGTTTCTGCATAGATCAGAGGCGCTTTGTTCCTGTGCAGCTGATTGACGTTGCCGGCCTTGTGCCGGGAGCTCATGAGGGCAAAGGGATGGGAAACCAGTTCCTGTCTGATTTGAACCAGGCAGACGCGCTGATTCATGTGATTGACGTTTCAGGCTCTACAAATGAGAAAGGTGAACCAGTAACGCCTGGAAGTTATGACCCTGCAAGAGACATAAAATTCCTTGAGGACGAGCTGGATTACTGGTATCTTGGGATATTGAAGAAGGGCTGGGAGAAATTTGCGCGGCAGGTGCAGCAGGAGCATCAGGACATAGCAAAGGCTCTTGCAAAGCAGCTTTCAGGACTCGGCGTTGATGAGGATATGACAAAAGAAACCATAAGCTTGTTGGAGTTAAACAAAGAGCAGCCTTCCGAGTGGTCAGAGGAAGACCTTATGGGCATTGCGCGCTCGCTGAGAAAAAAAACAAAGCCGATGATAATAGCAGCCAACAAGATTGATGTTCCCGGAGCGTGGGAGAACTATGAGAGAGTTGCTAATGAGTTCAATGACTATTTGGTTGTAGCGTGCTCTGCAGAGTCAGAGCTCGCTTTAAAGGAGGCTGCTAAAAAAGGGCTTATTGATTATGTTCCTGGAAGCGGGACTTTTGAAATAAGGGAAAACGCTGAGATGAATGAGCAGCAGAGGAAAGGCCTTGATTTCATAAGGGAAAAAATACTTGACAGGTATGGCAGCACAGGAGTGCAGCAGGTCATGAACAAGCTGGTTTTTAATGTGTTGGGTTACATTGCAGTGTTTCCTGGCGGCGTGAACAAGCTGGAAGACTCTAATGGCAATGTCCTGCCAGACTGTTTTCTGCTGAAAAAAGGTTCGACTGCTCTTGACTTTGCTTACAAGCTCCACACTGACTTCGGCAAAAATTTTATAAGGGCTATTGATGTTAAGGAAAAGATGACTGTTGGCAAGGACCACATCCTTAAAAATGGGGATGTTATAGAAATAGTTGCTGACAAATAATTGTGAACATTTTTATATCAAACCATTTTTTCAGTAAGGGTGATTGTTATGGATTACAAAGTTAAGGATATCAAGCTTGCCGGTTTCGGAAGGAAGGAAATTGAGCTGGCTGAAAAAGAAATGCCTGGGCTGATGGCATTAAGGAAAAAGTACGGGAAAAAAAAGCCGCTGAGAGGAGCTAGGATTAGTGGAAGCCTGCACATGACAATACAGACTGCTGTGCTCATAGAGACTTTGCTTGAATTAGGAGCGCAGGTCAGATGGGCTTCATGCAATATTTACTCTACGCAGGACCACGCTGCTGCTGCCATAGCAAAAGCTGGCGTGCCTGTTTTTGCGTGGAAGGGTGAAAGCTTAAGGGAGTATTGGGAATGCACTTCAAAAGCCCTTGATTTTGGAAATGGGGAAGGACCTGACTTGATAGTGGATGATGGTGGAGACGCAACGCTTATGGTTCATAAGGGTGTTGAGGTTGAGAACAACCCTGAGATTCTGGAAAAGGATTATTCTGGAGAAAGCGAAGACTTTCGTGAATTAATGAATGTGTTAAGGGATATATACAAAAAAAACCAGACAAGGTGGCGTAAAGCTGCAAAAAGGATAAGAGGGGTTTCTGAGGAGACAACGACAGGAGTTCATAGGCTTTACCAAATGCTTGATGAGGGAAAACTTCTTTTTCCTGCAATAAACGTTAATGACTCTGTCACAAAATCAAAGTTTGACAACCTTTACGGCTGCAGGGAAAGCCTGGCTGACGGCATAAAAAGAGGGACAGACATTATGGTAGCAGGCAAAGTGGTCGTTGTCTGCGGCTATGGCGATGTTGGAAAAGGGTGCTGCCAGTCAATGCGTGGATTTGGCGCTCGTGTCATAGTGACAGAAATAGATCCTATATGCGCCTTGCAGGCCGCGATGGAAGGCTATGAGGTGAAAAGGGTTGAGGACACTCTTGAGTATGGTGATATTTACGTAACTGCTACAGGAAATAGGGATGTGATTACTGTAAAGCACATGGAAAAAATGAAAGATGGAGCAATTGTCTGCAATATAGGTCATTTTGATAATGAGATTCAGGTGAGCGAGTTGGAGAAGTATCCTGGAATAAAGGAAACAAACATAAAGCCGCAGGTTGACAAATTCACTTTCCCGGACGGCCACTCGATTATCCTGCTTTCCCGCGGAAGACTTGTTAATCTCGGCAACGCTACAGGCCACCCTAGCTTCGTGATGAGCACCTCATTTACTAATCAGGTGCTGGCGCAAATGGAATTATGGAGCAAGGATTATAAGGTGGGCGTTTACATGCTTCCAAAGGAGCTTGATGAGGAAGTTGCAAGGCTTCACCTTGACAAGCTGGGCGTTAAGCTTACCAAGCTGACAAAAGAGCAAGCTGAATATATTGGAGTAAAAATTGGAGGGCCTTACAAGCCTGAACATTACAAGTATTGATTAAACTATTTTATTAGTTTATTTCTTTTTAGAATGTCTTTGTATTCTTTGAAGTCGTCTGATTCCTTGAATTTCTTAAGCTGCAGTTTGGAAAGCCTTGATATCCACTTGTGAGAAATTTTTGACAGCTTCTTCATATCATCAAGGACAAGGTCTAATTGCAGTTTAAACTGTTCTTCTGGGCTGAGTTCATCATCCTTTTTTTCTTCCTCATCAAAATTGTTAATTAGTCTTAATTTTCTTAAGATTTTTGTCAGCAGCATTTCCTTCTCTTCTTCTATTTCTTTTTCTATTTCATCAAGCTCTTCATACTCGTCTTTCATCTCTTCAAGAGTTTCTGTATGCGCAATTTCCTCTTTCTCTTTTTGAATGGCTGCCTCGATTTCTCTTGTCTTTTTTGATTTGAGCAGGTTCTTGAAGAATTCTTTTATGAAAGGCTCGTCTCTTCTTTCAATATGAATTTTAGAAGTATCGTTTATGTCTGGAACGCATTCTTTTCGTGATTTCTGCTTAAAAGAGAAAAACCCTTTTTTAGTTGGTTCTATTCTGCACCTCAGATACCTGTCCATTTCATCATTGAATGATTTTCCTATTGTGCTCACCAATTAATTTTAATACAAAGGTTGTATTTATAGTTTTTGCTATTCAGTCTCAGAATAGTCTCAGAAAAGTATTATTAAGTCTCAGACTAGTCTCAAAAGTTCCACAGGAAATGATGGGGTGTCCTCTAAAAAATTAAAATAACTAGTCTCAGACCAGTCTCAAAAGTTCCACAGGAAGTCTCAGACCAGTCTCAGCTTAAGGAAAGGTTTAAATATTTCCAAAGGAATCCAAAGCATTATGATAAATGAGAAGAAGCTGATTGAGGCGTTTGAGAAAATCAAAAGGGACAATGATGAAATCAGAAAAGAGATAATGCTCTTAAAGGAGGAGAACAAAAGGCTTTCAATGGAAATAAAGTCACTGAAAAGAGCTCCTGTAAACCAGCCGTTATTCCAAAAACAAATCATAAAAAAGATCAACAGGCATCGCAAAGAAATTGTAAAGCAGAAAATAATTGATATTTTAAGGACGAAAAATCTAAGCCTGATTGAGCTTAAGGAAATCGTTGTTGATAAGGAGCAGTACTGCTCAAAAGCATCATTCTACCGCTATGTTGATGAGCTTAAAGACCAAATAATTATTAACGAACAAAAAGTGCTGAGCCTGAGGGAGATATGAAAGAGCACAAGATAAATCTAAAAAAAGTGGTTTGCAACAACTTTTTCTCTAAAATGCTTGGGATAATGTTCAGGAAAAAGTTAGAGAATTCTTGCTATGTGTTCACTTTCAAAAAGCCTTCACGAGTTGACATTCACTCATTCTTCGTTTTTCATCCGTTTGACTTGGTTCTGCTTGATGAGAACAGCAGAATAGTTGAGATTAAAGAAAGTTTTATGCCTTGGCGGGTGTTTATTCCAAAAAAGAGAGCTAAGGTGTTTATTGAGCTTCCTGCTGGATATGTGAAGAAGAACAATTTAAAAGAAGGAATAAAAGTAAGTTTGTGAATAACAAAACTTGCCATTGGTTATAGCCCACCGTGCCTTCTGCCTAAAGCAAAGTTGATTATGGCAAGATGTGACATATAAGGGTGGTTTGGGTGGGACTAAAAATTTTTGTGATTTTTAAGGCAACAAATTTTCAACACAAAAAAACGGACTTAAGCTATTTCTCAAAACCTTTAAATATTATCATTTGATTCTCTGCTTTACTGGGGACGTAGTATAAGCTGGCTAGTACAGCTGGCTCCAGTCATGGAGCGATGAGCGAAAGCGATGATTAAACAGTTGGTGAGTCGTTCTGAGGAAGTCACCAGCAGATCCGAGAGGCTTTAAAAGTCCGGAAATTCAAATCTCGGCGTCCCCATAAAAATTTTAATTCTTTTTTTAGAATTATTTTAACCAACAACATTTAATATTATCGTTGGGCTTGTCACTTCCCCGCCTGCGTCGTCTCTTGCTGTTATTTTTATTTGGGCAGTGCCTGTCCAATTATAATCAGGAGTTAGTATCAAAAGCGAGCCGTCTATGGTTGCTGTTATGTTTTCCGGCTGCGTTGTTGAATAAGTCAAGACATCGCCGTCAGGGTCAAAGAAGTACTCAGAAAGGTCTATCTCGTAATTGTTGTTCTTTTTCCACTCATGATACAAGAAAGTGCCCCTTATGCTTTCGTAAGGGTCAAACGGCTCTTCTTCAGTGCCCTCCTCAATAATTTCAGACTGTTCTAATTCGTTTGACTCGTTTGCTCCTGGCTTTTCCATTCCAAAACCTTTAATCATAAGAACCGCTTTGTGCCTTAAACCGCGTAATTCTTGGCTGCTGGTTTGCCATATAATACTGCCAAGCACTAAAATAAAAGCAACGTAAACTGCTATCAATAAGACAACCTTGACGTTTGATTTTTTCCTCTTTTTTTCTTTTGTCTTCTTCTCTGCCCTTTTCTTTTCTTCCTTTGTTATTTTTGCCTGATGCTGCTTTGTTTCCCTTTCTTCCTTAGTTACCCGCTTTTTCTTTAGCTTGGCAACAAGAATTATTAATATGATGAGAACAATTATAATCAGGATAATTATGAGTATGTGCCACCTGTACTGGAACAAGAACTGTGATTCTAAGCCAGCTGTTTCAGCGCTGACAGAAGCGTTTTCTCGGAGAAAAGTCTCATTTGCTGCTTGTTGCGTTACGTTGACTTGGTAAAGCTGAGCTTTTATCTGCCACAAAACCAAAGCAATTAAAGCCAAGATTATGATAATAATAATTATTCCAAAGATTATTTTCCATTTCGGCCTTCTCCTCTCTTTCAAGGTCTCAAGAGGCACTTTTTCCACGACTCTTGCAATCCTAAGGCGTTTCTTCCTTAGCTTAACTAACAACGATACGATAAAGAAGAGTACGAGAAGAATTATGAGAACTAACACAACGTGCCACTTGTACTGGAATAGTGGGCTGGCTTGGACGTCAGATATTGCTTTTGATGAAATGTTTAGTGCTTCTCTTTCAGTAATTGTCTCGTTTATTTTAGAAGGAACAATTTTGAAGTGTGATATTAAGGTTCCTAGAACAATGAATATTGCAAAAACTGCTATGATCAGCCATGCCAAAAGAAGCTTAGATCCTTTTTTTGGCTTCTTAACAGCTGCCTCTTCTTTCTTTTTTATCTCTTTCTCTTTCAGGATTTCCTTTGGCTTTTTCTCCTCTTTAACAAGCTTTATTTTCTCTTCCCTTATTATTTCAGGTTTTGACTTAGAAAGCATAAGAGCCAAGAAGAGCACTAAGAGGAAAACAACCGCTCCAATTATTGTTAATAATGCGTTCTTCACCTTATCAGAAATGCCGAATTTTCCGCCAATATTAAAATTCACTTCATTCACATAAGATGTTCCGCTTTCTTCAGAGGTTATTATTATCTCTGCCTCGTGTTTTCCAGCGCTAACGTTTGGGCCTGGAGCTGTGGTAATGTTTAGCTCGGCTATTTCTCCCGGTATTAGCTCAATAGAATCTGGTGAAACAGAAACCCAGTCAGGCTTGGCGCTGATAACATAATTTGTTGTTTTTAATCCGTAATTCTGCAGGAGAATGGGTATTTTATTTGCTGAATAGTTTACGTTATATTTCTTTTTCGTAATAAGATTTGGCTTGTAGCAGCTTTGTTGTGAGAAGACTTTAAGTTTTAGGCTTGCGTTGCTCTTTATTTCAGGAGCAGAGAGCACGGTTGACTGAACAGTTATGTCATAATCAGCATTTTTTGACGGCGGCCTTATTTCAAGATTAACTGTCTGCTCTTCGCCAGGGTCAAGCCTCAGATCGTTTTGGGAAAGTGCTACGAACTCAGGACCAATTAATTCAAGATAAAATGTTTCTGCTGATTCGCCTAAGTTCTTAACGTAGACATTGTATTTTTTTGGCTCTGCACAAATAGCATCGACAGGAGTTTCTAATTCCACTGATGGAATATGGCATTTTGAAACCTCAATAAAATTTGTTTCTTTTTTTTCTATTCCACCGCGCCTTGATTTTGCCTTGAGCTCAATTTTGTAAACGCCTTCTGAGCCTAAAGGAGGGTAAGCATTGATGAGCACAGGGACTTTTAGCCCTCCTGGGACTAGCAGTGCTTCGTCAGCTAGTTCAAGCCATCTGGGACCTTTTAGTTCAAGGTCGTAAATGTTGTTGAAGTCTGCTTTGTTCTGGATTGAGAACTCCACAGTATTATCGTCTAATTCGCATATTGTTGCAGGGCTTGACTCAATGCTGTAATCATAAGCTGGAAGAACGTTCAATTCCAAAGAGAAAGATGTTGTAAATCCAGACTGTTTTGCTGAAAAAGTCAAAGGGATTTCTTGTTTTCCATATAATTCGCAAGGCAGAGTCACAAAAACCTCAAACGAATAGTTTTCTCCAGGCATTAAGGTAATACTTTCTAAAGGAAATTCAACATAATTTGAGTCTGATGACATTGAATATGTTTCCGAATATGTTCCTGTATTAAAAATCTCAAGATTGAAGCTTGTTGGCGCGCATGGGAAAACTGTTTTTGAAATGCCGTGCGCTCTCACCTTCAGGTTGCTGCATTTTTTTACGATTATGTTTCGTGTGAGTTTTTTTGTTGAGCCATCAGCCCTTAAAATAATTGTTTGGTTATAACTTCCTTCAGCGCTGCATGGCGGGTTTAGGTAATTAGTAATAAACGAGTTCTCGAAAGGTGCTAGTATAATTTCCTGCTGCGAGAAAGTTGACCATTTGCTTGCAGTTCCTTCTTGGGTTACATGATAAAAATACACCTCATTATTGTTGTTATAAATGGGTATTTTTTCCTCGTGCAATGAGCATGCGCAGATAGTTGTGTCTGAAATTTCCTGTGCTGAAATAGTAGGGATTAAGAGAAAAAGGAAAATCAGCAACAATAGTAGTTTGTCATTTTTCATAATTGCGCCCCTCTACACAAAACAAAAAACGATTTTAATACAACAAAAGAAAAAAAGAAAAAATGTTTTTAATAATAGGTCTGGCCTGCTTCAGCCTCAGGTTCCTCCTCTTTTCTCATCTTGTTAAAGCCGATTATTAAGCCCAAGATGATTAAGAGAATCACAAGGATTATAAGGCCAACCTCTAATCCTTTCTTAAGGCTGTCAAAGTCTTCTGCAGCGCCTTGTGAAGGTACTTGCCCTTCTTCCTCGGCTGGAACCACTTCAACAGTCAACGGAACCTGTTTTGACTCATTGCCAGAT
>RFII01000083.1 GCA_003695265.1 Candidatus Woesearchaeota archaeon
AAATTATATTAAATGATTAATCACGGCAGCCAGCTCTTCTCATCCTTAAGCTTTGCAGGCAGGTAATCAGAAATAACAAAGTTGAGGCCGTGCTTTGCAAGCGCCTGCTGCTCAGCTCTTACTTTCATACTGACAAGCTCTTTCAGTGCTTTCTGCCATTCCTTATGGTGCTGCACGAAAGGGTCGTTTTTTATTCCATCTTTCACGCGCTTGATGTCAATGTCTTTCAAAGGATGTGTTGGAAGCTTGTATTCAGTAATGTCTTTCGGAGTTATTCCCAAAAATTTTGCTTTGGGAACGCAGAAGAATTCATTCAGGTGAGCTGCGTTTCCAGAACCAACCTTTAAGGTTCTGTAAATATTAAGATAACCATAAGGATCGCCGTCAGTAAACACATAAACTGGAAGTTTTTTTTCGTCACTCAGCCTTCTTATGAAGCGCCTGCACGCCCTCGTTGGAACGCCACCCATGCTTATAAGGATGCAGTTTGCTTTTTTCCAGTAATTGTGCTTTACGAGCCTTTGGAACATGCCTGCTGTTTCTATAGCTAAAATGAACTTCGCGTTTGTCTCAAACTTTAAGTGCTCAACAGAGCTTGGCACTGAATAGGCGCCAGAACCCATTTTTGAGCAGTCAATCCTTATTTCTTTTCCTGTATCCTGGTCCTTGTCAATCACAAAGAGCTTGCCGGCGATGTCCCCTCCTTTCTCCTCAGGTATGAAGCCGAGCTGCTCTCTGTTCACCATCATCATTGCCTCAACGTCATCCATCACAGCGTCGCTCTCAGCCTGCTCTTTAAAGCGGGCGTCTCCCCAGTTTTTTGAAACGTAGTAAGCTTCTCTTTTTGTGGCTATGTCATCTGTTTCAATAATATTTTTAGAAAGTGCCATCATCCTCAGTGTTTGCGCAAATGTTTTTATTGTTGAAGCTGTCAAAGTTCTCTGCTTCATCTTGCCGTTGAGCTCAAAGAAGCCTTTTTTCTCATCATAAGTGACATTGGATAATGACCGGAGAGGCATTTCTAGCTCAGGAACTTTCTTCCTGATTACTTTTTGGTAAACATCAAGTGCTATTTCCTTAATCTTCTTCGCTGCCTTTGGCATTTGCAATTTCCTCTTTATTCTCCTCTTTTCCTAATCTTGCGAGGTTTTCATCATAATCAACGTTCTTCGTCTCATCAAATTCAATTAATTCCAATTTTCCGCGGCTCTTCTCAAGCGTTTCTTTCAATGATTTTTCAATTTTTTCCTCTTCCAACTTACTTAAGCCAAGAAGCTCCTGCAACGCCTGGCCGACATGGGGTATGTATTTCTCGATAAAACTTCTCTTCTTGAACTCCATTGCTACTCTTCTTTTTTTGCCAACATAACTAGAAAGCTTCCTGCCACATTCTTGGAGTGCAAGTTTAATCTCTTTGATTATCTCAGGATAATGGGCTATTGCCTCTTTGCTTTCTGATGTGAAAGGCACCCACACAGAAGCTATGTGAACAACAATAGTTGCAGGCCCGACAGGCAACGAGCCCCTGCTCTGCTGCAAGCCGTAAGATTTCCAAGATGTTTCAATAATTGACTTTGTGATTGCGCATGCGCCCTGCTGAAATATTAAGGGAACCCTGTTGGCAAACCTTAATATCCTCACAGTCTTATCTCCAGGCTGGTTTCCACCGTAAGCAATTCCAGCCTCAATAATAAATGGGTTGCCGCGATAAACAGAAGGTGGTCTTGTTACAGAAGTGTAAAACTCAGCATTAATTTCTTTTCTTAAGCCTTTTTCAAGCTGCGCAGCACCAATTGGTGAGATGCAGTCCGTTGGAGGATTCATGATTTTTGTCTTGTTAATCCCTTTCAAAAGCTGCTCTGCCATTTCCCTGCTCATTGCTTTGGGCTTTGTGTTTGGCAAAAGCGCTGCGTTCTCGCAAATCTCTTTTGCTGTTCCAGCGCCGACCCTTGAGAATTCTGTTGTCAAAAAGCTCTGCAGAGTTCTTGTCTCTGTCCAGCGAAGCATCTTTATCAAAATTCCTAACTCAACGCCGTAAGGGTGCGGCTTTATTTCTTTAGGCTCTTTAGGAAGCGTATCAACAGCCCTTACAAACATTCTCTGCTCTCCTCTCGGTGGCTGGTATATTATAGTCACATGCGGGTTTACAATAGCAGTTTCTTTTATGTATTCGTCGATTGACTGGCTTCCACCAATGTAAGAACCTTCCAAATCAATCTCGACTTTTGTCCCGTGCTCCTTTTCCCATTCAATAACTTCCTCTTTTAGTATCTCAGGGCTGTTCTTTTGAGTGTTAATGTGAAGTTCGTAGTAGTGCGCCGGAGATTTTGGGCCTGTTTTTGAGGTTATCTTTGCAGGCCTACCAGTGGTAAGCTGGCCGTACATCACGCTTGCGCTTATGCCAATCCCCTGCTGACCGCGGCTCATCTTCAATGAATGAAATTTGCTTCCGTACAAAAGCTTTGCAAAAATTTTTGGTATCTGGTTTTTCACAATTCCAGGGCCGTTGTCCTCAACAGTAACATGGAACCTGTCGTTGCCCATATCAATTACTTCAACAATTATTTCTGGAAGAATGCCTGCTTCCTCGCACGCATCCAGAGAATTGTCCACAGCTTCTTTTATTGTTGTAAGAAGTGCTTTGCGCTTATTGTCAAAGCCGAGAAGATGCCTGTTTCTGGCAAAGAACTCTGCAACTCCTATTTCACGCTGCTTCTGGGCTAATTCCTGAGCGCTTTTTTTAGCCATGTTGATTACAAGTTTAGGTTATGTTTAAAAATTTTTTGTAAAAAAAACGAGTTTATAACTGTCCTAATCTAATCTCTCGGCGCCTTCTTTCCAGCCACTTATAAACATGTGAGTGCGGGCTTCCCTGAAGCAGTGACTCAACTGCTTTTCTGGCTGCTGTAACATTGTCTGCAAACCCTATTATCCCTATTGTTTTGCCGTAAACAGAAATAAATGTTTCTGTAAGATCCTCGACAGTTTTCCGGGCTTTTCCTTCTGCGCCTATAATCCTTCCTTTCATTCTTTCCATGCTGCTCTTAGTTTTCACATAATCATTTATGTTAATAAGCTCAAAGAAATAATCCTGCTTTATCAATAATTTTGCTATGTCAGGGTTAAAGCCTCGGCCAACGGCTTTCACAACCTCTTTTGCTGTGAAAATACCTAAAGCGTCATTACCTTCTATCTTAACATCACCTTCTTTTGAGTCAACAGAAATTTTAGTGCCTGTTTCCTCCTCTAACTCTTTTTTTAAAGAGCCTTTAGGGCCTATAAGAACGCCGACACGATCCAAAGGTATTTTTAAAGTATCCATAAATTCTGCCATAAACAATGATAAAAATAAAGTATTTTTAAACTTTGTTGTACATTAATAAAATTTATATAGATTCTCGCCCAATCATTATACTTATGAAGAAAAAGAGGTTGGGCTTATTGATATTATTCCTGTTATTAGTTAATGGTGTTTTTGCCCAGCCAGACATCGAGTTGAACTCTTTCAGAGAACCAGGCGATTTTGGCTCTGTTACTCCGCCTTTGATTCCTTTACAAAGCAATAATACCAACAACAGCTCAAGAGAGGACATTTATTCTTATTTGGAGCTAAAGGACATCAGCACAGGTAATACTATTAACAATATTCATGTCATAATATCTATAGAGGACCATTTGACAGCAGAGGAGTTCAAAACAATAAAATATGTTGGCGAGGACGGCCTTTTGCCGTTGTCTTTGGAAAATGGAACTTACACTTTAACCCTAAAAGTTGACAAGCTCGGCACACCTGGAAACGATTACATAAACTCTTTTGACGTCGAGGTTGAAGGGAGGTTTTATGATACTATTTTCATGCTACCTGTTGGAAGTGTCCGCGGTATTGTTTACGATCAGAATGGTAATGCGGTTTCCTCTGCAAACATCCAATTTGACTGCAGCACAGCATATGGCGAAACGCATCCAATAATAACTGATTCATTTGGTTCCTTCTCAGGCAGCTGGTTGCCTGTAGGTTCTTGCAAGATTTCAGCAGCATATAATGGAAATGTTGGTTACCAATTTGTTAATATAACTCATGGCAGCCTTAAAGACATTGAGATAGTATTAAGCAAAAGCCTCGTAACACAAGTAAATAATTCTTTTTGGTACATTGTTTATGTTGTCCTCGGATTATTAATCTTGTACGGGGCGCATTTTGCAGTTAGTAAAAAAAGGAAAAGAATCGACGAGGAAGTAAAAGACATTGAAGATGAAAAAAAGCTCAGCAAGAGAAGCGAGGACATACTAAAAACATTAAGCGACAGGGAGCGCGACATAGTGCATTTTCTCCTTGAGTCAAACAACCAGAGCACTCAAGCAAAAGTGCGTTACAGCACAGGCATCCCAAAAACATCACTAAGCAGAATTCTAGACAGTTTGGCTGCAAAAAAGGTCGTTTCGATAGAAAAAATCGGAAAAATGAAGAAAATAAGGCTTACTGGCTGGTTTCTCGGGAAGGACTAAAAAGGGCTTTTATTCAGCCTTATTTTCCTAAATGGGCTTTCTTGGACCGTTATTATAACTTTAAATCCATTAAAAGTCTTCTTAATTTATTAATATTTTCCCGGTTTTACTATGGGCTAGCACCAGTTAATACAGGTAAACTGGTGGGCTATCCTTTTGTGTGAGAACACATCTCGTTCCACACTTTTTTATTTTTTAAGGAATGGCAAAAAAGAGCTAAAAAATGATTATTATAAAAGATAAGTTTGGAGGTAAAAAAATGAAGAAGAACCAAAATAATTTTTTGAAAAATTTGTTTAGTTTTATTGTTTTAGGAATTTTGGCTTTTAGCATTTTACCATTAGAATCTCTTGCAGAAAATAGAACGGCCGACGTCACGATTTTGCCGGCCAACTCAAGATACTGTGATATAAGAGACACAATAAGCGAGGGCGAGCAAAGGACGTACAGTTTTGAGTTTGCAGAAGATTATGATATACAACTTGTACTAGCAACAAATGAGCGTGCAAGGTTCAAGATTAACGGAGAAATAACAGAAGAATTAGGAATAGGTGAGAGTGATGAGCTAATGAATGGAGCTTTCATAAGTGTGTTGAATATTTATTCATCAAAAATAAAAGGATTATTTAATAGTGCTGAGTCTGTTGTTAAAAACGTTGAGTTTTGCTTGTTGGCAGAACCTTTCCATCCTGGATTGGAAGAGCACTTTGATTCAACAAAAGTGAAACATCTTGATATGTACATTTATTCTAAGCCGCACTGGCTTGGAAGAAACATCCATTGGGATAATGAGCAAAGATCTCATTTGACTGAAATCGATGATGAGACTGTTGAACTGAACTTTGAGGACTGGTCAGACTTTGATTTCGACGACGCTGTTTTTAGAGTCGAAAATGTTGGAAGTAATGAAATAAAGGTGACTCTTACAAATATGAGTACTGCTGCGCCTAATCCAACACATATAGTCTTAGATTTTGAAGGCAAGCAAAAAAAGGTTTATGATCCGAATGGAAGAGTAATGACTGGTGACCATTTTGATATTCTTCTTTGGGATGATTTAAGAGATGTTCCTATAGGCAGTTCAAAAACAATAATGTTTAATGATTTACCTGAAGGACAACCCGACTTGGTGGTAGAAGATATTTCATTTGAGCCCAACAGCCCAGATGAGGATGATAATGTTAGAATTGGTGTCACTGTTAGGAATGTTGGCAGTGGAGTTGCTGAGAATTTTGCTGTTGGCTTGTTCAAGTTTGTAGGATTTAAGCCTGCACAGACTGTTTTAGATATTGATGAAGATGTTTACACAGCAGAAAAGGCAACTAACACCTACCAAAAGAAGTTGTTTTCCCTTGGTGCAGGAGAGTCAGAAACCCTATACTTCGGGCCTTACAAGTTTGACTCTGGTCACCACTTGTTTATGGCTGAAGCTGACATTTTTAACACTGTTGAAGAATTAAATGAGACGAACAACAAGATGTTCAGGGGCCTTTACGTTAGAGAAGGAGATAATAATCAGGTAATCTACGTTGAACTCGGAGAAAAGTTTGGTTTAATCCCAGAGCAAAGCGCAATAGTGACAAATTATAATAACATGAGAATACAGCTCAACAGCATTCAATCTTTTGTATGCGCCGCTGTTGTAGGTTCTAAATGTTACCCGTACATAGCAAACTTTGATGCTAGCATTAGTTATGACAATAATGCTGGTCTGGGTGTGAACTTTGATTTGAAAGAAGGTGAGAGCAAGGAATTATTTGGTGCTGTCATAACCTTACTAGATTTGAGCAGTGATAAGGCAACCTTGATTATTGAGAAAGAAAATGATTCCCATACTGATTTGGTTGAAGTTAGCATAGAGCCAAAAAAGCAGACAGTAAAAGCAGGAGAAACTGCAAGTTATAAAGTCACAATAAAGGACAAGCATCATCAAATTGAATGCTTTAAGGCACCTTGCCTTCAGCCAGAGTACAAATATGAATTGTCTGTTGGCAACATGCCTTTACAAGTTGATATTTGGAAGTACATTTATCTGACTGCCGGACAAAAAAAAACACTTGATCTGGAGATCGACACAGGATGGCTTGAAGACAGTTTCCCGAAACCTCCAAAGATTAGTGAGGAAAATCTTGAGGATGATAAGGAAGGAATCAATTCTGAAAAGGCCGTCACAAACGTGAAGCCTTTGTACATAGGCCATGATGAAAAAACTTACAGGTTCTTTGTAAGTGCAAAGCTTGTCGGAGATGAGAACGTAAAGCATAAGGGCTGGGCAAGTTTAAAAGTGATATCATGGCATAAGCCAAAACCAGGCTCTACTGTTTCAATTAGTTTAAATAAAGGCTGGAACCTTGTCAGCATTCCTGGAAAGCTGAAAAAATTCATGTCGAACCAGTGCACGGATGAGAAAAAGCTGATAGCTTATGTTTGGATTGACGGCAAGTATGTTACTTTGCAGGAGGCAAGGGAAATCCTTGGTCACGAGTTTGCAGAATTCATAGGCAAGAACGCTTTTTGGGTTTATTCTCATAACTCATGTGACTTAAAAGTAAGAATTGGTGATACGACCAGAGCAAGCGAGATTGATTTGAGTCCCGGATGGAACTTCTTGCCTGTGACTTATGATATGATCAGCAGGAAAGCAGAAGAAATCAGTAAGGGATGCAGCATAAACTCAATTTACAGCTGGGACGCAAACCACCAAGAATGGGATTATGTTTCACTTGCGCATATTGTAAGTAACAAGGATATTGGCAAAGGTTACATTGCAAGAAGCTCTAATTACTGCTGGCTAAGCGGAGGTTTAACACCACCCCCTTTGCCCGAATAAATCATCTTTTGTGAGGAAGATTTAATCACGGATCATCCCCTTTAGTCTTCCTCACATTTTTTATTTATCATTAAACCATTGAAAAAAAGGTTTAAATAAGAAATAAGACATAAATAAAACAAAGGTGATATTAATGAAGAAATATGCTATTCTTGGGATTATGATCTTTTTGATGTTAAATGTTGTTCTAGCTGATTCGGAATGCATTGTTAAAGATGTGGTTAAAGAAGGCGAAACAAAAACATACTCGGTAAATGATATTGATTATGAGACAAGCGTTCTTGAAATATTTAAAGACACAGCAAAGTTCAGAGTGAATAGTGAAGTAACTGACTTTATTGGAGAAGAAGAGCGTGCTGCCTTATCTGATGGTATTGTAATCCAAGTTAATGAGATTAACGATGATGAGAATAATTCAGTCGAGTTATGCTTCAGGCAGGATAAAAAGCTTTGTGTTACTAGCACTGATGAGAAAGGAACATATTATTGTGAGGATGACCAGGGAATTCATTATCCTTATTGTGATGGCAACACGCAAAAAACTTTCTTTTGTAACTTAAAAAATGAGTGCGAATTGGAGAAGGTTCCATGCCCAGATAACAAAGAATGTGTTGTTCGTGGATGGGGCACTGACTGTGTGGAGCATACCACAACAATATGCAAGGACTCTGATGGTGGTAGGGATTATTACAAGAAAGGAAGCATTACAGACAATAATGGAAGAACAGAAACTGATTATTGTGCTGATGATAACCAGTTAGTAGAATGGTACTGTACTGAAAGCTATGGGGTTGGAACAAATTATGAATACAAGGCTTGTTCTGATCTGGGAAAATATTATTGTGATGACGGCGCATGCGTTAAAAGAGAAGTTGAAATTAAAACAGGCCCTTGCGGAAGAGAAACTGCCTACGACGGTGAAATAAATTCAATAAATTTTGGCACAATTCACACTTGGTGGAGTAAGAGCTCAGATGGAAGAGGATGGCTGTATTACAGTACTTATGAGCCGGATTATTCAGGACCAAAATTATATATGGGAATTGCGGATGAGAAAAACATAAAGGAGGTGGATTGCAGTAAAGTCAAAATGGATTATGAAGGCCAAAACGGAGAAACAGCACTTCTTGTTTCAAATAATCAAATTGTTTGCATGAAACAAGACGGAAAATATGGCGCTCTAGTTCCAAAAGTCCAAACAAACAAGCATGATTACATTACAGACAAGCAGAAAGATTACATAAAGTATGATTGGTACTTCAACAGGAATGGCGGCGGAACTTTTGAGAGGTGCGGATGGGAAGACGAGAACAAATGCGGAGACGGCGTTTGTGACACAAACACAGAAAATAATTATAACTGTCCGCAGGACTGCGGCGGTATAAATGAAGGTCCAAGTGTTGATGTTAATGTTGAGCCTTACAGCCAAACAGTTGAAGGAGGAGATATTGCTTCTTACAAAATAATAATAACTGACAAGAGGCCTTTAGTTAAGTGTCATGATAAAGAGAACTGCGCTCAGGTAAAGGTTGATTATTACATTGACGTTTCCGGCCTGCCTTTCGAGGCAGAGTATGATAAAACAGCAACATTAGGCCCTAGTGAGTCTACAGCGATTGGGCTTGACATTTACACAAAAAGAAGGAGTATTACACCAAAGCCATTAAAACTAAAGCCGATAAGAACCCAAACAAGACAGGTCGTTGACAAGACTGAAGAAGGGTCAGCTAATGAGTATAATTCTTTTATAAAATGCAAAGACACTGACAACAGCCCAAACTATATGAAAGTCAGGCCGAAATACCCCTTGAGTCCTGAAACTAATCCTGACTTTTTTGTAAAGGGCCTGGCTGTTGGGAAATACGTTGGGTTATCTTCAGGCAATAGAGTTTACACAGATGCTGGCGTTTCAAAAGCAACAAGTGATCCTTACAGCACGTATTATGACCATTGCCAAAATAAGGATCAATTGAACGAGGCTTACTGCGTTGGAGACGGAAAGTTTGCCTCATTAGGGATTAGTTGCCCAAACGGATGTAAGGACGGAGCTTGTGTCAAACCAGGAGTTCCAAACAATACAGGAAGCGCAAGCCCTGTTGTAATGAAAACAGGAACAAACGTTGCTGCTTCAAGCCCTTCATTAATGAAATTAATGCTGTTTGAGAACACAGAATCAGAACCTGGAGTGTTGGCTAATGTTAAACAGGCTGTTGAGACAAAAATAAGGTTGGCTTCAGCACAAACAATTAACAAAAACAAAGTTGAAGGTTATTATAATTTTAAGGTTGGTGTGAAAGGCAGTGATGGAAGCTATGACAGTGTTAACGCCATCTTAATCGTTAAAGGAGTTGAAGTAGAATATCCTGATGAGCCAGACATTCTCCCGCCGCCTCTGCCAGAAGAAGAGTTCAAAGTAAAATTGGAGAGAGGATGGAATCTTGTTGGGATTCCAGGAACATTACAAAGGTTTATGACAAGTGAATGCACGAAAGACAAGAAACTAATTGCGTTTGTTTACTTAAAGGAAGAGGGAAAATATGTCACATTACAAGAAGCAAAAAGGTTTTATGGCACAGAACTTGGCGAGTTCCTGGCAAAGAATGCCATATGGATTTACGCGTACGAATCATGTAACTTAGAGGCTGTTCTTAAGGAAAGAACAATATTAAATAATATTTACTTAACGCCCGGCTGGAATATGATCCCAATAACTCATGAAATGATAGGCAAAAGCTTTGACGAGTTGTTTGGAGAATGCAGTTTGGAAAGAGTTTACTCATGGGACAAACATAACCAGGAGTGGCATAACCTTGAAACAAGCGGAAAATTATTGCATGAGAATATGATAAATCAAGGTATAATTGTGAAAGTTGGTGATTATTGCAGGCTTGGCTCATATGGTATTCTAACACCACCATCACTTCCAGAAGAGGAGGTGGTTTAAGTGCTGAAACATGTTTTTCCTATTTTTTTTGTTTTATTAATTATTTTATTGGTTAGCTGCACAACAAGCACTTCATGTGATTCTGGAATGTACACTGGGGACGGCAAATGCTGCAATTATGTTTGTGATATTGATTGCGAGCACGGCTACAAGGAAGGAAGCTGCAACTGTGAATGCTTAAGTATAAACAGCAATGGGCAAAATGATTCTGGCCAAGACCAGGATTTAGGCATTGATGACGTTTTTGGCAATAACACTAATATTCAGCCACCACCTATAATCCCACAATAGTCTTTTTTATATTTTCTTCATCTACCTTCAAACCGTGTTTCCTGAAGAACCTGCAAATGTTTCTTACGTCTCTGTCAAGGTATTCTCGAGAATTAGGATCCTCTAAAGGAGTTAAAGTTGACACGTCAATAAACACCGGCTTTTCTTCATGGTTGAGAATGTTAAATTCTGAAAGGTCACCATGGACAAACCCAGACTCATAAATTTTCTTCATGCCATAAATTATATCATTAAAGAATCTCTTTAAATCTCTTGGAACAGCATCTTTCAGTTTCGGGCTTACATACTCATTCCCAATGCATTCAATTACAAGGATGTTGTCCTTGAATGCAAAAGGTTGTGGCACGCGAACAATCTTTTCTAAAATCAGAAGGTTCCTATACTCTCTTTTGCACCATGCAAATATCACTTTTCTTTTCTGCTTTTTAAGCCCTTGAAAGCGTGGGTCGCTCTTAATGTAATTGTACATCCTGTTAAAATCAGCTGTTTCTAAGCGGTAAATTTTTAATATTACGCGTGATTTGTCCTTTCTCAAAGCAGTAAATATATTCGCTTCCTTTCCAATGCTTACTGGGCTTTCAAGATCATAAAATATTCCTTTTGACTGCAAGATAAACAGGTTTCTAAGCGTGAACTCATCAAAAACGTTCTTGTAAGTCTTGAATTTCTCTCTTGTTATTTTTGGCATTGGAATTATTATAAATTAGCTTTTATTTTTAAATTGTTTGAAAATGCTTAGCAAAATAGAAGAATCACTTATAACAATCAAGATATATCAAAAGATTTAAATGCTTGGCAGGATTACCAACACTTTCAGGGTGATAAACTTTTTTGAGGTGATAAAATGAAGCATTTGTTGGCCCTGAAAGACCTGACTTCTAATGAAATCCTGTTTTTGATTGACAAGGCAATTGAAATCAAGAAAAACCCAGAAAAATACTCAACAGCAATGAAAGACAAAACACTCCTAATGATCTTTGAAAAGCCCTCTTTAAGAACAAGGCTAAGCTTTGAAACAGGCATGACGCAGATGGGCGGCCACGCCATATTCTACAGCATAAAAGATTCTCCTCTCGGAAAAAAAGAAAGCATTCACGACACTGCAAAAACAGCCTCTAGATACGTTGACATAATAATGGCAAGGCTTAACAAGTTCACAGACTTAAAGGAGCTTGCAGACAACTCATCCGTGCCAGTAATAGACGCTCTTTCAGATATGAACCACCCCTGCCAGATAATCTGCGACCTTCAAACAATTAAAGAAAAAAAAGGAAAGCTAAAAGGCTTGACATTAACATACATGGGCGATTCCGAAAACAACGTAACCTACTCCTTAATGCACGGCTGCGCATTAGTCGGTATGAACATAAAAATAGGATGCCCAAATGACAAAAGGTTTATGCCTAAGGAATCAGTTATCCAAGAAGCAGAAGAAATAGCAAAGAAAACAGGTTCAACAGTTAAGATAATACACGACCCGATCGAAGCTGTTAAAAATGCTGATATAGTTTACACAGACTCATGGATGTCATACCACATTCCTGAATCAGAGCAGGAAGAGCGCATTAAGGTTTTAAAGCCGTTCCAAGTTAATTCTGAGCTTATGAAACACGCAAAAAAAGACGCTTTGTTTATGAACTGTCTTCCAGCGATGAGGGGCTTCGAGCAGACAGCCGACGTTATTGACGGTCCGCAAAGCATTGTGTTTGACCAGGCAGAAAACAGGCTTCACGCGCAAAAAGCAATAATCTTGTGGCTTTTAGGCAAGATTTAGCAAAAAACTTTAAATACAGCAGTTTAATCTCTCTATGTTTACGGACCTGTAGCCTAGTCTGGCAAACCTTATCAGGTTTGATCGAGCTGTGTGGCGTGCGCTCACTCTGTTCGCTTAGCCACACGAGAATCTGCTTGATAAGAATTGGGCAAATAAGGCGACGGCCTTCTACGCTTCGCGCGGAAAGCCGTAGATCGGGGGTTCGAAACAAACTTTTTCGCTAGTTACGCTCGGCAAAGGTGCTCAGAAATTGTATATTTCTGGCACCCCAGAAATGTGCGAAGCACATTTCTCGT
>RFII01000084.1 GCA_003695265.1 Candidatus Woesearchaeota archaeon
ATTATAAAACTCTCATTTTTTTAAGTTGAAATAAACTCTTTTTATGATTATTGCAGTGGCCGTTCTAAGAATTTTGTAATGTTTTAACACAACAAATTTTTTGCTTATCAAAACTTTACTCTGCTCTTTTTTCTATCATAAAAAGCGTCTAAGTCTTCTGAATTCGGGAATGGAATTGGTGGTATTGGCTCCAAATGCTTGACATAAGTAATATTGTCGACCAAGGCTGAAGGAACGCTAACAGTTTCAGGCACTTCTCCGCTTTCTGAGCCGCAAATGCCATACACGTATTCTGCTTCCTCACCTAAACCAATAAGGCCTGACAATGATCCTGAAAGAGTGCTTCTAATATCAACATCTCTGACAGGCGTGACTGTGTTCTTCCTGACATCATGCAGTAGTATGAAAGGGCTTATTCCGACCCAAACACCTTCATCTGTTTGAGTGTAACCTCCGTTTATGTCAATAACTTCTAAATATTTTGAGCTTCTTCCTCTTTGCCTAGCAATTCTCCTCGCAATCACCCTTAACTTATCTTCAGGATAAGAATACCCTTCAGATGCTTCAATACTGACAAAAGATGTTCTCGGCTGTGGAACTGTTGCAAGAGTCGCGCTTGAAAAAGGATACATGAACTCAAAAAAAGCGTCCCTTGGAGTGCCGTACTCCATTCTCATGTTACCCATGGGCTCTGTCTCAAAGTAAGCAGCGCTTCTCCTGCTGTGCAGCAAATTATGCAGCTTTCCGTCAGAAACCACCTGAACTTCTTTGACTGGAGTTCCCTCATCATCAAAAAGAGAAGTCCCAAAACCGCCGTGCTTCCTAGACTGAGCTCCGAAAACCCAAACGTTGAAAGGGTAATCGCTCAGCTTTTGCCCTATTCTTCCTAATGAGGCAAGCCTGTCATTTATGAATTCCTCACCATCAATGCCATGAGCATACAATGACTCATGAAAATATGTTGATGCAGCTGCGGGCCTTAATAATGAAAGGTACGTTCCGGGCTCTAATGCCTCTGCAAGCCTGAAAGCATCAACGTTCTTGATAAACCTATCAAAATAATTTGCCATGAGCAGTCTGAAATTCACGTCTTTAGGGTATATTAATGGGGCGTGTGCCCTAACAACCTGGTCAGGTATGCTATCCCTAAGGTACTGCGCGTACAGGCTGATAATTCCGAACTGGTCCCACTTATGAATCATCTTAGTCGTAAGGTGTCTCCTGTTCACAGACTCAGAACCGAGCTTGTCAGAATTAACTTCTACAACAACCTGCCTTACATGCGCGTTGTAGACATGGCCCGAAGCAAAAGACCCTGCTATTGTCTCCCATTCAGGGTCTAAGTCCCTTATCTGAGCAGTCAGCTTTCTAACTATCTTTGCTAGCGAAAAATAAGCTGATTCCCATGCTTTCTGCCTTCTCATCCCCCTCCTAACATCCTCAAAATTCACATTTGGTGTTGGCCCGAATGTCTGCGGCTTCATCCATGGAGCCCTTGCCCTGAAATGCTTTTGGAGGTCATAATCCTGAGCAGCCCTAAAGCACGCTATTCTCAGCAGGAAATTTATCTCATCCAATTCCCTGCCATTCGAGTTTGCAGAAATATCCAGCGGCGCTGCATGGGCTGCATGCCCAATCCCAAAGCCCAGCTCAGGATTTTCAGGGTCGTAAAGGCAGACAGTAATCCCCTCCTGGCACACCCATTCGCTGCTGCTCGACCTTTTTTCTCCAAGAGTCATTCCATTTCTTGCAGCCACGTCCCAGTCATTAGCGTAAGACCATCTAAAATTTACGTGCTGTATTGCCAGGCCTGATCTTGAGCTCCTCTCAGAAGAAGAATGGCTGTCCAGCAAAATTTCTGTGAGGTGCTTTCTCACGCGCTTTGTTATAGTGTCAGTAACTCTTCCCATTATCAGCTACACTTCACATTATCAAAATACTAATTGAAGAGCTGAGAAAAAACATCTTTATTAAAAACATTTCTATCTTGCAGTGATTAAATTTAGGATGCGTGCGTTCTTCTGCGCCTTGTAATGTGAATTGTTCTGGTTTTTTGTTTTGGAACGGGTTTTGCGATTATTGTCTTGTTAGTGGAGCTCTCATTTTTTTTGGAAACAGAACTTTTCGTGGTATTGTCTTTTTTTGTGTTGGAACTGTCCTTTTCTGAAGTGTTATGGGAAATGTTGCTGGGCGTTATTGTAATGTTTTTTGTTATGTTTTCTGTTGCGTTCCTTGGCGTGCCTGTTTTTTCTGTGTCAATAATTGCTGCGTTCAGCTCATCCAGAATTTTCTGCTGTTCTCTCAGGCTGTCCTCATACTTTTTTTGTGCGAAGCCAAACGCGAACACATTCGCAACTATGAATATGAACAGCACTAACGAAACACCCACTGAAACCTTTAGTTTCTCAAATGTCATCTGAACTCAAACTCCTCCGCATGTATTCTATTTTTTGGAACGCCAAAGCTTATAAGCCCTTTTATTATGCTTTTTTTAAGCCTTGAGGGGCCGCACAGATAAAAATCCTTGTTTTTCAGGCTGCCGCTGATCTTTATTATGTCCTGCACCTTAAGGTGCCCTTTTACACTGCTCTGCCACGGTATGAGCCTAAAATTGCTTGTTTTCTGCTCGATTTCCCTCAGCTCGTCGAGGCAGACGAAGTCAGAGCTTTCCTTGCACGAGTAAAAAAAGTCCACCCTGTTTTTGCGATGATTAAACAAAAGGTCTTCTGCCATCCCAATAAAGGGAGTTACGCCTATGCCGCCGCATACCCACACCTGGTCGTTATCGTTATCTTCATAGTTAAACCTGCCGTAAGGCCCTTCAAGAGAAACATAGTCCCCTACTTTTAGGTTAAGAAGTTCGCCGGTAAAATCTCCCAGCCTTTTTATTATCAGCTTGATTACAGGATTATTTGATTTTGATGCTATTGAGAATGGGTGTGCTTCCTCGCTCAGCCTTTCATTATAAAACCTTACAAAAACGAACTGCCCTGACTTATAGCTTATTGGCTTGTGCTCAGGAGCCATTTGAATCTCATAGGTTGCCTCGTTTCTCTTTTTTATTGACACAATCTTATATTTGGCGGCTTTGAACAATCTGTCTTTTATGAGCAGGCTGTATGAGAACCCAAAAATTCCTATCGTTGAAACAATTCCTGCATAAGCATAATAACCTTTAAAAATAAGGTCTCTTGAAGCGTCACCCCTTACCAAGAATGTGTGCAGCACAGCAAAGATGAAAACCAAGCCCAAAAACTCATGGGAGAACTTCCAGTCATCATACTTTATTTTGCTGAACAATGTGAGTGATATAAGGATTATAAAGCCAATAATTGCTATTATCCCAAAATTCACAGACCAATGCGAGCTGGGCAAAAGGTAAATGGCTGCCTGCTTAAAATTTTCAGGGATGAATTTCAAGACAAGCAGGATAGGATGAAAGAGTATAAGAATGAAAGCTGTGCCGCCGAGAATCCCATGGGCAACATACACCTTGTCAAGACCGTCGAAAACATCCTCAATAAACCTGATTCTTGTTGAGAGCATGAAAGTAAGGGCAAACATCGTCATTCCAACCAAAGCAGTTAATTCGCCCAAGCTGTGTGTTATGGATGAGAAGCTAGTCAGCTCCTCTGCGCCAGGCCCGAGAAAAAACCATAAGAATGCAGGCGTAAAAGAGAGCAAAAGAATCACAGCCCAACCAAGAAAAGTCTTTAGTCTCATTTTTCCTTTACATCCTTGCGTTTCACAGCATTTTTTACAATGAGCTTTTCAAACCCGTTATAACAAAAAGTGTTTAGGTCTGAATCAACAGTTAATGCCTTGATTTTCTTGTTTTCATTTATAATCCTTTCTCTTGCTTTCTTATCTGAAACCATAAGCGCCGTCGCATAAACGTCAGCCTCCTCCAGAGTAGGGGCCACGACTGTCGTTGATACCAGCTCTTTTTTGTTTATTATATGAGAATTTTCATAATTATTATAATACTGGTTGTAATCTCCTGAAGTCGCTACTGACAAACCCCTAATTTTCAGGGTGCAGATGATTTTGTCTTTGTTCCTTGGGTGCTGTACATCAACAAGTTCAAAGCGCTGCCCGAAAACTCTTAGGTCGCCCCTCGCATCAATTAATCCGGATAAAACACCTGCATTCATAATGTGCTCGCTTATCCTGTCAGTTATGTAGCCTTTTGCGATGCTTCCTAGGTCAATGACAGCATCCTCGTTTGATATGATGACTTTATTACCTTTTATCTTGATATCCTTGTAAGAGCAACTGACAGGGCTTGTTTTAAGCCCGCTCTTCCTCTCCAATACCTGTTTTCCAAGGGTTATGTCATATTGGCCTTCTGTAAGCTCACAAACTTTAAGAGCTTTTTTTAACACTTTCAAAAGATCATCAGAGACAACCATTTCTCTTTTTTTGTTGAGGGCTGACAGCTCGCTTGAATCATCAAAGAAATTGAATATTCTCTGCAGCCTAAGCGCTAAATCATAAGCACTGCCAGATATTTCTTCGCCAAGAAAAGGCTCAACGTCATACAATATTATTTCCACTTCTTTTCCGAACAGTTTTTTCTTAAAGAAAAATTCTTTTGCCATGAAAGCCAAGTAATCTAATGCTGTTTATAAGTCTTGTGAACGTCACTTCCTAATGTTCTTGGCTTTAAACAAGCTTCTTCCTCAGCCAATCCTTTTTTTTGTAAAAATAAAGCGCGAGAGCCAAAGACAGCGTGTTTGCTGATGGGTAAGCGGCCCAGATGCCTAGAGCGCCGAAAATTCTTGAGAGAAAAAACCCAATGATAACCAGTGAAAAAGAAAAGAACATGGCCAAAAACATTGAGGTTGTGGTTTTTCCTGATGCCTTCAAGGTTCCTGTTATGACCATCTGGATGCCTATAAACCCGAACGTCAATGACATTATCCTAATAAAATTTGAGGCCATGGCGACAAGCTCGGGCTCGTTCGGAACTAAGAAACTGGATATTTGTGATGCAAACACAAACAGGATTATTCCTGACACGAACAAAGTCCAGAACGCTATCTTCATTCCTGCTTTTGCAATTTTTTCTGCTCTTGAAAGCTGCCTTGCCCCTAAATTATTGCCTACCAATGAAGTTGTTGCTATTGAAAAGCCGATTGCTGG
Organism: Candidatus Woesearchaeota archaeon; assembly: GCA_003695265.1. Classification (GTDB taxonomy): domain Archaea; phylum Nanobdellota; class Nanobdellia; order Woesearchaeales; family J072; genus J072. Next base: position 5,146 of record RFII01000084.1, read on the forward strand.
TATTATTATAAAGCTGAGTATTCTTGTTCCTATACCAAAGGCAGCAACCACTAGAGTTCCGAGAGCGGAAACAACAAAAGTCATAAGCACCATTCCAAAAGACCTTGAAGACATCTCAAATGAGGAGGGCATTCCCAACAAGAAAATTTTTTTCACCCAAGAAAACCTTGGCAAAATGTATTTTATCCTGAGCTTAGCGCCTAGCTTTCCGCTTGCGAGAACGATTAATCCGATAATAGCAGACAGATACTGCGTTATGAGCGTGGCAAGAGCAACCCCTGCAACGCCCATTCCTGGCAAAAACTTCCAGCCGAACATGAGCAAAGGGTCAAGAAAAAAATTAAGGATTACAGTGAAAAGCACCACGTACATTGGAAGCTTCACTTTACCAATACTGTTCATTGAAGCCTGAAATATCATGTAAGCGAACATTCCAGGGATTGCCGCGAAAAGAATTTTAAGGTAAGCAGTTGCAGGCCCTAAAACAAGAGCGTCTTTTGTGAGGAGTGAAAGCAGGTAATAAGACGAGAAATAGCCTACCATTCCTAAAATAACCGCAATAATCAAAACAAGGGAGAATGTCTGGCCCAGGCTCAAAGAAACTTTCTCACTGTCTCCTTTGCCGTTGTACTGCGCGATGAGTATTGAGCCTGCCATTGTCAGCCCCATTGCCAAAGACACCAGGAAGAAAAGTATTGGGAAGCTTAGCGACACAGCCGCGACTGCCTCCGCACCCAATCTTCCAACCCAGAAAGTGTCAATGAGCTGGTAGACGGTCTGCAGAACATTTGCGAAAATTATTGGGATTGAGATTATTATTATTGATTTCAGAATAGACCCTTCCAAGAGATGATTCTTTCTCATTTTACTGGGAACAAGGGCAAAGCTTTTTAATCTTTTGCTTTTGGTTTTTGATTGTGTTTTCCGATACCATTAAATACTTCCTCACAAATTTTTGTTTGCATGAAAAAAGGTGTTTTGCTTTTCGCAGTATTCATGTTGTTTATGTTAACAAAAGAAGCCATTGCTGAAGAGCCTGCATACAACGTTAAGGAAAGAGTAATGGACTTCAACCTTACCGGAGAAATAAACCTTCACAAGACTTCTCAGGACTGGCTGCTCAGCCACGTGATTGCAAAGCTGTCCTTTTTTCCAAGAGAGGATTACAGGCAGGAAGTGCTTTCATTAGAAACAATACCAGAATCAACCAACGTGAATGGTACGGCATTGCGGTTTTTTTGGAAAGATCCTTTGTTTGAAACGCAGCAGTTCAAGGTTAATGCACGCGTGAAAGCAACGAATAATTTTGTTCCTGTGAACAAGGTTATCGGCTTCCCATTGCAAAGCTTTGGTGGTGAGGAATATTATTTGCAGCACGGAGAGCACATTGACTCTGAGAATCCTGACATAATCGCAGTAGCGTCCGAGCTTGCGGAAGGGGAAAGCAACATGTACAACGTCATTTTTAACATAGTAAAGTGGATTGAGGATAACATAAATTACAGCCTGAACACGCTCACAGCAGAAGTGGCTCAGAGCGCTTCTTGGACTCTGAAAAACAGGTACGGCGTGTGCGACGAAATAACATCTTTGTTTGTAGCAATGCTCAGAAGCTTAGGAATTCCTGCGAAGTACGTGAGCGGCGTTGCCTACACGAATTGGGATGACCGCAACGACTGGGGGCCTCACGCGTGGGCAGAGGTTTACTTTCCAACAATAGGATGGGTTCCTTTTGACTTGACGTACAAGCAGTACGGCTACGTTGACGCCAGCCATATAAAGCTTAAGGAAAGCCTTGACTCCAGCGAGCCCTCCACGAATTATGAGTGGCGCGGCAGAAATGTTGAATTATCCACAAAGCCCTTAGACATGAAAGTAAGAACAGTTGACATGGTTCCGGACGAGTATGATGACATAAGCTTCCAGGCAAAGGTGTCAAAGGAAAGCGTTGGATTCGGCTCCTACAACCTTGTATTTGTTGAGATTGAAAACATGAGGGATTACTTCCAAATAACGGATTTTCAGCTGTCAAAGCCGAAAGAGCTCGAGCTTTTAGGCAAAAACAGGAGACTGGTGCTTCTTGAGCCTTTTGAGAAAAAGATAATAACATGGATTGTGAAAGTGCCAAAGCAGCTGGACAGGCATTCAAGATACATTTTTCCAATAAGCGTTTACACGCAAAAAAACCAGAGCTCAAAAACCGAGTTTGACTCAACTATCGATGACGAAACTTACTCCCTGAGCGTTATGGAATCACTGTCAGACAGCCTTGAAGAAAATGAAGAAAAGGTTATCTCAAAGTCATTAGAGCTTAAATGCTCTCCTCTAAAAGAGTTCTTTTACACTGACGAAAAGGTCAAGTTTGAATGCAAGCTTAAAAATAAGGGGAACACCTTCCTTCAAGGCATAAAATTATGTTTTGAGGATTGCGAAACACTTGATCTGGGAATAAGCCAGGAATACACGAAAAACTTTAATGTTACAGAAACAAAACAAGGCATAAAAGAGTATGTTATTAATGCTTCTAATAGGGAAGTTTCAGAGCAGGACTCATTCATAGTTAAGGTTTCTGACCTGCCAAAAATAAGCATCGCTGATTTAGAGTATCCCGTAAACGTTTCTTTTGATGAGGAGTTCTCTGTCACGTTTTTGCTGAGAAAAGAGTCAATATCAACGCCGAAAGACGTCAAGCTGAAAGTGAGTTTAGGACATCACACAGCAGAATGGAACTTCACAGAGCTTTTGGCAGACAAGCCGTTCAAGATAAGCATGAACGGAAGCATTCTGGAAAAAAGGACTCCTGGCTTAATAAGCTTAACCTATAAGGACGCGCGGAACAGGCAGTATTCTGAGGAGGAAAAATTTGGCATAATCCTTAACAGGCTGACTTTCGGGCAGAAGATAAGATTTTTCTTTAACAGATTTGCTGCCTGGCTGGCAGGAATACTCTTCTAAAAGCTACGCTAATCTGTGGTTCTAAGCAGGGAATAAGGAAAGTTGTCTTCTTTGGCAAAGTTTTTAGTATAGGATCAAGCAAATTTTGTTGTGTTAATTGTCGTGTTTAAAATTTGTTAGGTTATAAAAATTGTTTGTTTTAGGAAATTATGAAATTGTTTAGTCCCGCCCACACCACCCCAACAACACTAGGAGTTGTCACAATTAATCTGGCTTAACCCAAAAAATAGAAATCTTTATATAACTCCTTATCTCAATACTACATATTTAGTATGTAATGATATGTAATAATATGCTATCGTATGTAGTTGGTTTTTGATGAAAGAGCGCATAACAGTAACCCTGGACAAGGATCTGCTTGAGTGGATTGACAAAAGAATAGAAGAAAAAATATTTGCTAACAGGAGCCACGCGCTCGAATTCTTGATTAAGCGAAAGCAGCTTGAGGAGGCTAAAAATGGCAGAAAATAGGCTGGGCTTTGTTGAAATCACAATAATCCTGCTGTCTTTAGCTTTCTTAGCAGCGTACTTGTACGAATCAGAAATCACTGGATTCAATGTAAAGGTTGAAACAAAAACATTAACTGATAATGTTAATTTGGAAATTAAAGAGTCTGGAACATACTCATTGAAGCCGCGCACAGACTTTGGCAGTATAAAGAGCATTCGCATCTCCGGAAAGGTTATAGGAGATGGTGAAGCAAAGGTTTATGTTGAGCATAAAAACAAGACTTATCTGCTGTTTGACAGCTCATCTCCTGTGTTTGAAGAGCCAAAAGTAACAGGATTGGTAATATCTGATAACACAAGTAACCTCACAAACCAAACTATGAATAGCACAAATGTAACAGATAATATTAACCAGAATGGTGAAGCAACAGGCAACGAAACAAGCACGAACAACACAACATCCAAAAACCCAAACAAAACAAACACAA
>RFII01000085.1 GCA_003695265.1 Candidatus Woesearchaeota archaeon
CTCTAGATACAAGAAGTCTCCGACTTCTGCGTCTCTTGCGCCGTTGCTATCATACACAACTCTTGGTGGAGTAATTGTTACGCTTGAGTCATTAAACCTTAAGTACTGCCTGTATTTTGTTGTGCCCTCGTCTGTTGTTACAGTGCCGCTTTTCAGCATGTCCATATCGTTTTCTGTAAGGACTTTCTTAATATCGCTGATTGGCTCGTTTAGCTCAAGAAGGTCGCTTCCAGAGATTATTTGGACAGCATCTCCGACTGCGGTAACTGTTGATCCGCCGCCGACAACTGTTTCAGTGACTGACTCTGTCTGAAGGCTTGTTGCTATGTCAATAGCGCCGATAACGTCTGATACTGCGGCAAATTCACCCAGTACAATCACGAAATCAGCTAAGCCGTCTGTGACGAATGGCTGTGGCCAGTCGCTGAGGTTTGCGGCGAGTGCTCCAAACATAGTCGCTCCCAGCATTGTTGTGCCAACGCCCAGCGCAACTATTTTCTTAATCGCCTTTCTCATAGTTCTAACACCTCCATGTTAATTAAAAGGCTATCCTTATTCCTTTATTGCTTATCTTGCTTTTTTGAGGGAAAAAACAATCAAAACCCTTTGTTTGCAGGCCAAAATCCCTGCTCATATATAAAGTTTTTGTCACCACTTCACAAGTCATTACAGCAATAATGCCTTTCTCGACATTATTATTGTTTCTGCTACGTAGCTGATTTTATGAAGATATTCCTTTAAATATTTTTCGCAAGCACAAATCTTTAGTTTTTTGCCATTTTCAGGCACAGGGCTTCTAAGTTCAGAATTCGCACATTTGACCAAGTTGTTACCTTAAAGTTAAAACAATAATCCATTTATAAATAAACGCCAATAATTTGAAAAAATAAAGCACTTTCTTTAAAAATAATCAGGTCGGCTTAATTGTGGTAAGCTTTGGTGTTGAGGGGGCGGTGCGGGCGGGACTAAAAAATTTTTATAATCTCCTAATTCAACAAAATTGACTTTAATGGATAGTTCTAAAAATTAATATTTAGAAAAATATAAAAGGGAAAAGCGTTTCTTAATTAGCAAAAAGAGGTGGTTTCGTGGTGAATTTGAAGTTTTGGCAGAGAAAGGACAAGGACGACTTAAGCAAGGACTTAAGTGACTTTCCTGCGGGAGGCCCTTCTCTTGGCGCGCAGGACCCTTTTTCTGGGTTAGACCCTGCTTCTCAGGGTTTTTCTCATGAAAGCAGTTCAGGCTTTGGCAATTCAGGTTTTGGCAACATGCCTAGAATGGACAGCATGGAACCAGCTCATTCTCAAATGCAGCCGTCTTCGTTCGGAAGTTCAGCTCCTCAAATAGTTTCTTCTGGCGTGAATGACAATGATTCTTTTCGCATAATAAAGGAGCTGGAGGTTATTTCGAGCAAGATGGATGCTTTGAAGGCTGGCATTGACAGCTTGAGCCAGCGCGTCGCAAACCTTGAGCGCATAGCCCAAGGAGAGGTTGATGAGTATAAGAAAAGGCATTGGGGGTGAAAAAAGATGGTGTTGTATAATTTAATAGGTGAGACCGGCCAATCAATAGCCAACCCTTTAATAGTTTTGTGGAACGGCCTCGTGGATTTTATTCCGGGCTTTATCGCGGCAATAATCGTGATGGTTCTTGGTTATTACGTTGCGAGCAGCATTGACTGGCTCATTAGGAAAGGGCTAAGCAAAATAAAGTTTGATGATTGGGTTAAGCATATGAAAATAACTGACTCTGTTGGTGGGATGACGCTCTCAACACTAGTAGGGAAAATAGTGAAGTGGTACGTTTTCATAGTGTTCTTAATACCTGCTGTTGAGCTTATTCACCTCGGCAGGCTTTCAGACCTTCTCGCAGGTTTTGTTGAGTGGCTTCCCTCACTCATAATTGGAGTGGTCATTGGTATTTTCGGCCTGATAATAGCAGACTACGCTGACAATAAGATAAAGCACATAAAGAGAAGGGGAATGCCCACTTTATCGCTGGTTGTGAGAGTAATAATTTATGTTTTCATAGCAGACCTTGCTCTGCAGCAGATGGGCTTAAGGCTGATGTTTGCCGAGCAGATAATACTGGTTGTGGTGGCTGGCCTTGTTTTGGCTTTGTCGCTCGCCCTTGGAATCGGCTTAGGGTCTGCTCTAAAGGACGAATCCAAGGCATGGCTGAAAAAAGTGAAAAACAAGTGGTAAACTTTCTTAGTGAGGGTTCAAGGGGAGCTTTCCCCTTGCAAACCTTTTCCTTTTTGCACTGAAATATGAATTCTGCAATGCAATAATCTTTAAATACCATTAATATAAGGTGTAAAAGCAAATTAAACAGAAAAAGCTTATGCTTTAAGATAAAGATAATATAATAGGTGATAAATGATGAGTGATGATGAAAAGGTGAGAAAGCTCGCTGACAGGCTGAAGAAAGGTGGATTGGCCTCTTCTGAAATGGAGGCTGTCGAGAAGGCTAGAGACATGCTTGGCATTACTGAGAGCATAACAAAAAAGATGTCAGCATCAGGCTCTGAAAAGAGCAACGGGGAGGATGAGAAAGCTCAAGCAACACAAGATCCTTCTTCTCCATCGTATGATATCACGAGAGAGGAGAAAACGCTTTCTGAATTAATGGAAGAAGGTGCAGAGGGTAAAGCAGCTGAAGAAGTGGAGCCGGGCAGTGAGGAAGCAGAAGACTTAGAAATACAAGAAGAAGAGAAACAAGACGCAGCAGAAGAAACCACGCCACAACAGCAAACTGAAGAAACA
>RFII01000086.1 GCA_003695265.1 Candidatus Woesearchaeota archaeon
ATATTAAATTATTTTTCTCCTTAAATGAGGCTAAGTTTAGATGATTTAACCGTGCATCTTGGAAGGGCTTATGTCAGAATGCTTGCAGATAACCTGAGTGTTGGCTTAGTCACAACCATAGGTCCAAAAACGAGGCCTATAGGAGAGTATTTCTCAGAAAAATTTGGCTGTGAGCTGGCAAATCTTCCCTCATTAAACAGAGAAGGGAGGAATGAGGCTTTGGCGCGAATCCTTAATACCATTTACCCTTACCTGCCAATCCCTGTTTTAAGGCTTTTGTCCCGCGAATACATGAGGTTATATCAGCGTTCAAAAAGGTCTGTTCCTAATAATCTTGATTTGGATTCAATATTAATTGCAGAGCCGGAATCAACAATCCTATTGGTTGATGATAATTCTTTTACTGGCAAAACATTTGAGCTATGGAAAGAAGAAATTAAAAAATTAAAACCAAATCCTATTGTTACATTTTCGGTGACAGTGACTGGCGATTACAGGCCTGATTATTACTGCATTGAAGGCTGGCGCTCCTTTGAATGGAGGGCAATAGGCGTCTGATCACCTGCTCTTTCCCACACCAACCTTGTTACAGTATTCTCTTATTGGGCACTTGCTGCAGTGCGGCGAAACCGGAGTGCAAAGGTGCTGGCCGAACGCAACCAAGAAAGTGTTGAGCGTTTTCCAGTACTTTTTCGGAAGCTTCCTGCGCAGCGCCATTTCTGTCTCTAAAGGGCTCTTTGTTTTAACATAGCCCCACCGATTCACAATTTTATGCACATGAGTGTCGACGCAAATAGCGGGCTTGTTAAAGGCAACAGCAACAACCAGGTTTGCGGTTTTTCTTCCTACGCCAGGGAGTTTGGTTAATTCATCAACGCTTTGCGGAATTATTCCCCCAAATTTTTCTTTTAGCGCAATTGGCAATTCTTTCAGGAACTTGGCCTTGTTCTTATAAAAGCCGACAGGGTAAATAAGCTTTTCAATATGCTTTATCGTAAGCTTTTCAAAATCATCAGGATTCCTTGCTGTTTTGAAAAGCCTTGAAGCAGCTTTTGCTGTCACCTCATCTTTTGTTCTGGCAGAAAGGATTGTGCCGACAAGAACTTTGAAAGGGTCTTTTGTCTGCGCTTCAATCAACTCAATAACAGGAACCTTGTACTTTCTCACTTCTTTTTTTAATACTTGGTATATTTTGTTTATATCAACTGTTTTCATTTAGTTTTTTGCAAGGGGAAGTTTCCCCTTGAACCCCTCTCCGTTCTGTGTTCCAAACTTGTTGTGTGTTCCAAATGGTGCCTCTTTGTGAAATCCTTTAAAATTTTCATTAATTCATCAATGCCTTTGCAAAGAGAAATTTTATTCCTCGCTTTTGCTCCTCCAACAATTCCTTTTGTGAATGTCATTGCCTGGTTTTTTATCCTTTGAAAACTTATTTTGTGCTTTTCAGCAAGCTCTGCGTACTCAAAAAACATTTTTAGCTTGTCATACCTCTCGTATTTTCCTTTCTTTAAATAATCATTAATCTGCGTGAAAATGTAAGGGTTGCCTATCGCGCCTCTTGCAACCATTATTGCATCAACGCCGCTCTCTTCCATGCGCTGCTTAAAAGCCTCTGGAGTGAAAACATCTCCGTTGCCAATAACAGGAATACTAACAGATTCTTTTACCTTTTTTATTATGCTCCAATCTGCCTTGTACTTATAGCCATAACCCTGCAAGCGGCCATGAACTGCAACGGCTGCTGCTCCTGCGTCTTCGGCAAGCTTTGCCACCTCAACAGCATTAACATGCTTTTTGTCATAGCCACTCCTTATCTTAATGGTCACTGGCTTGCTCACGGCAGATGAGATCTTAGACACGAGCTTTGCGATTCCTTCAGGGTTCCTCATAAGCTCTGAGCCAGCGCCTATCTTCACAACCTTCCACGCAGGGCATCCGCAATTAACATCAATAACATCAAACCTATCCTCAACTAATTTGGCAGCTTCCACAACCTCTTTTATATTATTGCCGAAAAGTTGCACAGCAACAGGCTTCTCAGCAGGGTCAACCTTAATCAAGTCAAGAGACCTTTTGTTGCCGCGCGCAATAGCTGATCCGCTGACAAACTCAGTGTAAGCAATCCCAGCGCCGCATTTTCTTGCTAATATGCGGAAAGCAACGTCAGTAACCCCAGCCATCGGCGCTAAGATTGCTTTGCTTTTGAGCTTTGGAAATGACTTTGCCGAGCGCATGTAATGCTGAAATAATCCTTTTTTTAAAAAACTTTACAATAAGACATTTATCAAAAATATTTTTAAAGTCTTTTATTAATGCTCAGCAAATAATTTTAAGTTGCATTTCCTAATTAATCCTCATTTTACATTACAAAATTATGTCACAACAGTGCTTAGTCCCGCCCATACCACCCAAGCATGAAAGCTTTCTCAGTTAAGCTGACAGCACTTTTTTTTGAAAACCTTTTTAAACCCAATGCTCCCATTAATTTATTAAAAAAAAGAGGCAGAATGGCAGCTGAGAACATTTTTTTGGAAATCGGCATAATAATCATAGCAGCGACTTTTATAGGCTATTTCCTCAGACTTCTAAGGCAACCTCTTATTCCTGCTTACATACTAACAGGATTACTATTAGGGCCTGTTCTCGGCGTAGTAACTGACCTCAGCGTTATTGAGAAGCTATCAGAAATAGGCATCGCTTTCCTGCTTTTCATCGTGGGACTTGAAATAAACTTTTCTAAGCTGAGGTCTGTGCTTTTCGTATCAACGATAGGCGGCTTAATAAGGATATTCCTGCTTTTCTCTATTGGTTATGTGGTTGCTTTGCTGCTCGGCTTTGTTTCAATAGTTGCAGCTTATGTTGCAGTAGCAATAACTTTCTCAAGCACTGTTTTAGCTGTTAAAATACTTGCGGACAAGCATGAGCTCACAACGCTTCACGGCAGGATAATAATGGGCATGCTGCTTATAGAAGACTTCTTCGCAATACTCGCTCTTACAATATTCTCAAGCCAGGTTTTCTCACCTGTTATTATACTAATGTCATTAATCAAGGTGTTGCTGCTTCTAATAATTGCTTACCTTATAAGCAAATACATCCTGACTTTTATTTTTAAAATCGCTGTTAAGTCTAACGAAATAATGCTTTTGTTAGCAATATCCACCTGCTTTTTCTTTGCACTCATGGCAGAGTTCAGCGGCCGCTTGATATCCCTTGTTTTTTCCCCATCACAGATTCCCGCAGCGCAGAGCCTCGGAATAGGCACCTCTGCTATCATCGGAGCTTTCATAGGAGGCATCGCCTTAGCAAACCTGCCGCACCACATAGAGCTTATTGCGAGGATAAGGTCTCTAAAAGATTTCTTCGCAATACTCTTCTTTGTCTCAATAGGCCTTAACCTAACAACAGCGGCATTTAAATTGATATTAATTCCATTAATGGCGTTGCTTGGCATTATAATAACAATAAAACCTTTCCTAACCTCGCTAATAATATCATTCATGGGCTACAAAAAAAGAACAAGCTTTTTTGTGGGGATAGGGATGATGCACGTCAGCGAGTTTGCTTTAATAATAGCAGCGCAAGGTCTCATTTTAGGAAACATAACAAGAGAAATCTTTTCAGTAATAGTCATAACCACAGCGTTCTCAATGATTCTCGGAAGCTATTCCATAAAATTCAGTGCGCACCTATTTGAGTTTCTCAAGCCAGTGCTAAGCTTCCTAGATAAACTGGCGATGAAAAACATGGAAATAGAACATTACATCCCTATGGGCTTCAGTAATGCTGTTGTTCTCGTCGGTTATGGAAACATAGGCTACACAATCCACCAAAAGCTTTCAAAACTAAAAAAGAAAGTCATAATCATTGATTACAACCCTGACATAATAAAAGAGCTTTCTGACAAAAAAGTGCCGTGCTACTTCGGAGACATAAACGACCCTGAAGTATTGGACCAGATAAACATAAAAACAGTTTCCCAGATTATCTCAACGCTTCCCTACAAAGACCAAAATATTAAACTTATAAGAAAGCTGAAATCAAAAAACCCGAAAATCTTGATTTACGCAACAGCCCTGAAAATCGACGACGCCTTAAAATTATATGATGAAGGCGCTGATTACGTTATAATGCCTCATTTCCTTGGAGGCGGCCATGTTTCATTAATGCTTGAGGAATCAGCTGACGACCCAAGAAAAATGGAGCAGACAAGAAAAGAGCACCTCTTGCAGTTGGAGGAAAGAAAACGGATGAGGCATGAGCATCCGCTAAGCGTTTAAAATGGAAAACGTGCTTATAGACCTTGGCATTGTGCTTCTGCTAATCACGCTTCTCGGCGGAGTAGCCAGGCTTTTGAAGCAGCCATTAATACTTGCTTACATAGCAACAGGCATTATTATAGGCCCTGTTGGCCTTGGCTTAATAAAGAACGCTGAGCACTCTTTCCTTTTCACACTAAACCCCTTTTTAGGGGCGTTGTCTGCTTTCTCGCACATAGGCATAACTTTTCTGCTTTTCATTCTTGGAATAGGGCTGAACCCAAGAGTCTTTAAGGAAATGGGAGTTTCTGCTTTGCTGGTGGGAATTGCGCAAATACTAGTCACTGCCTTTATCGGCTTCTTCATAAGCATTGCTCTGGGATTTGGTATTATAGCTTCTCTTTACGTTTGCATAGCATTGACTTTCAGCAGCACCATAATCATTGTCAGCTTTCTCTCCGTTAAGAAAGACCTTAACAAGCTTTACGGAAAAATATCAATAGCAATACTAATCCTGCAGGACTTTGTCGCAATAATCGCATTAGTCTTAATAACCGCGACAAAAACAAGCGCTTCTCCCACTAATCTCCTAATAGTTTTTCTCGTGAAAGGAAGCATGCTTATGCTTGCCCCATTCATATTTGCCAAAATCATTTTCCCATGGTTTTTTGGCAAAGCAGCAAAGTCGCAAGAGCTTCTTTTCCTAACAGGACTGTCATGGTGCTTTATAGTAAGCCTTTACAGCACGCTGTTAGGATTTTCGATAGAATTAGGAGCTTTAATAGCGGGAATCACTATTTCTAGCCTGCCTTACGCAAAAGAGCTCTCAAGCAAAATAAAGCCACTAAAAGACTTTTTCCTAATAATGTTCTTTGTAATGCTCGGGGCAGGCATGATGTTTGACACGACAAGCCTTCAGCCAGCTTCTATAATTATACTCTCATTATTCATTCTCATAGGCAAGCCCTTAATAATCCTTCTTTTAATGCGCTTCTCAAATTACAGGATAAAAACAGCGTTCTCAACAGGAATAACACTCTCTCAGATAAGCGAGTTCTCCCTTATCTTATTAACATTGGGCGTGTCTGCAGGACACATAAACCCAACTGTCAGGTCATTAGTTGCTTTTGTTGCAGTAATAACAATTACTCTGTCGTCATATTTCATATTTTACCAAGACAAAATCTATTCAAAAATATCAAGTGTTCTCACAAAGTTTGAGAGCAAGAACGCTCAAGAGGACTCAATGAAGTCACACCAGCAAAAAACATATGATTTAATACTGATTGGCTACGGGCAGCTCGGAGAGGAAATCCACTCCAGGCTTAAAAAAAGGAAAGCTCTGATAATTGACCACGACCCAAAACGCGTTAACAGCCTCATAATGAACAATGTTGAATGCGTTTACGGCGATGTCTCAGACCCTGACACGCTTGAGCAAATAGAAGAATTCAACCCCAAAATAATTGTTTCAACTCTTGAAAGCCATGACGAAAACGTTCTAGTGCTCAAGCACTTTAAGGCAAAAGACAAAAACATAAAACTCTTCATAACCGCAACAAACATGGACGAGGCCTTTGAGCTTTATGACTTGGGAGCCGATTATGTTATAATGCCTCACTTTTTAGGAGGGGACCACGCTTCACTAATCCTTGAGAAGCACGGCGCAGACAGCAGGAAAATAAGGAAGACAAGGTCAGAACATTTAAGAGAGCTGCGGATGAGGAAGGCGAAAGGAAATGAGCACCCAACATACGTTTAAGGATGACGAGCTGCGCGCTACAGTTCAGATTGGCAAGAACGGAATAACAGAGCAATTGGTTAATGAGATAAAAAAGCAGCTGAAAAAAAGGAAGCTCATAAAAATAAAGATCCTTAAAAGTTATCATAAAACCCATGACCGCAAGGAAACCGCCAAAAAATTATGCGTCTTGACCAAAGCAAGGCTTTTGTCGCAGAAAGGCTTTGTCATAGTACTCCGAAAATAATTTAAATGCATAAAAACCAATATTATATAAACCACACCCGCTAATAAAGACCCATATTTATATTAATAATACTAAAAAATGGTGTCCGTTCAAGATTTTGGGTTCAAGGAAGAAATAGCAGAAGACCAGTACCATTTACAGCTGCCAACAGGCTACCCTGAGCCAATAAAAAGGTACAGGCTGATCCTGGACCAGCAGAACCTTTCAATAGAGGAAATGTACTACTGGATTCTCAGCCACTTGCAAATAGACCATGGCTTTCACGAATTCATAAAAATAACAGACGTCTTCGCAGCGTCTGAGCAAAGCGCTTTCTGGGGGGTTTCACAGCAAAGGCTCGGCCTGCAGCAGGACAAGGCATCACAGTTTCTGGCCGTTATTGGCAAAATGGTAAAAGAGCTTTTCCAATTGGTGCGCGAGCTCCGCGTCCTAGACGAAAAACTAAGCTTTTACGAGGACTCAGCCACGCAGGAAAGCGCGGAAATAGCTTTGAAAGGGTGGTGGATAGACCTTGTTGAAGGTGGAGCAAAAAACCCAGCATCTGTTTATGGAATGTCAACACAGGTCGGCTTTGCAACGCTGCCCGACCTTTTCTTCAGCGTGCATCCAAAAAAATCTTCAAGCGTTGACCACGTTGTTAACAGCCTTAAATTCAACAGGAAAGTGAAAGAGGTTCTGAAAAGGAAGCTGAAGGCTTACCTTGCATGGAAAGAACATACTCACAAGGAATTAAAAAACAGGAGGAAGTTCACGCTGAAGTACTTGAGGCAGCATTACGACATTATCAAAATGTACAATGCTTGGGTGAAGCCATACTTAAGATACATAAAAAGGCTGCACCAAGACAGAGAAAAGCAGGAAAGCGTTGACTTAGTAATGGCTTTCGAAGGTTCCATAGTTGAGATTGAGTTCTTGGCGAAAAGGCAGATGAAGCCAGGCGCTACTTATCACCCTGTAATCCTTGCAAGCTTTTACTACAGGTCAAGGCCTTACATGAACTTCCAGCAGGAAGGATTTCAGCGCGGCCCAGTGCACACAGGCCGAGCAAAAATGGAGCTCCGATCCTATGTGTGGAGTGATGAGCAAATAGAAAAATACAGGCAATACCGTGACAAAGAGTCATTTGAGCTTCTCTCAAACGTTGACGGCTCTGTCAGGGCTGCGATGGACGCTCTTGGCGAGGAGCTTGAAAATTATTTAAGAGAAGCAGGGGAAGACTTCGCAGACCTGAAAAAAGATAAGGATAAAGAGAAAAAGAAAACCCCCTCAATGTTAGACCCTTTTTCATCAGTTATTAAAGGCTTTGGTGAGATGTTTAACGCACTTTTCGGCGTCTCAAACCTTTTCTCTTCAAAGCAAGGTAAAAAAAAGTCAAGCGCGCAACTCAAAAAAGAAAAAGCCTCTGCCAAAGCCTACTCAAAAAACGCTGTTTGGCAGACTTATAAGAACTATAAAAAAGCACACAGAATGATTACTTGGTAAAAAAAATGTTGGAACTTGACGACATAAAAAAACTTAGCCCAAAGGAGCGGATTGAGAAGATAAAGGAGCTTGAAAAAAAAAGAAAGAAAGAGCTGGAAGACGCGAAAAAACTGATTAATGATTCTATTGAGGAAATAAAACATGAGGAAATGCTTCGTGAGATAGAGGAGGAAATCACTGTTCCAAAACCAAAGCCCATTAACATTGACGCGCTTTTCGGCAAAAAAGAGGAAAGCAAAGAAAAAGAGGCAGAAGAGAGAGAAAAGAGGCTTGAGGAAACCATTGAATCAGAGCAGGTAATGCACGAGGAAGAAGTGAAAGCTCAGCAAGGCCAATACTCCCAGCTGATAGAGGAGCTTTACTCAGCGCACCCAAACCTAGGAGCTATTGCGCAGCCAGTGTATGAGAAGCTTCAAAACCTAAGAGAAGTTAAGGAGGCGGGCGGCTCATGGACTTATGATGATTATCAAGTTTTCAAGGCAATAAGCTCAAACCTAGGCAGCTTCAGGGTTGATTACAAATACACTGACTCAGAGAAAGTGGCTAACATGCTTGCGGCAAGCAGGAAAATAATTGATGAACTCGGATACCAGATTGGAGGCGTTTAGGTGGTTTTATGGAATTTGTTAATCCTTACTTTAACGCGATGGACCGCGAAAACGATCCTCTTAACGAGCTTGAAGTCCAGGACATTGGGGTTAGCACGCATCCAGGGAGAGACCAGCTTCAAGGATTGAAAACAAGAATCTTTCAAGGCGTTAACCGCGTTGAATTAGGTTTCACAGGGGCAGGAAAAGGAGCTGCTGACCGCGGCGCTCTAACACCAGGAAGTTATGGTCATGATGAAAGGCAGGACATAAAAGAGCTCGCGAAAGCTAACGAAATAAAGCTCTCAACCCACGCAACAGTTGGCGTTGGCGGGTTTGCCGGATTGACGCAGGGCGGCTTTGATGATGCTGCTAGGAGAAACTCGCTGGATGAGGTGAAGCGCGCAATAGACTTTGCTGCTGAAGTGGCTGGAGGCGGCCCAGTAGTTGCTCATACAGGCGAGTTTCCCAGGCCGATTTCAGAAAGCTTCGGCGACAAGTTCACGGGATATCCTGAAGAGCCTGAGAAAGCTGTCCTTCACTTAGTTGATGACAGGACTGGAAAAATAGTTGATTCTGTAAGAAAAAACCAGACTGTTGTGCTGCCAAAATGGAAGACTGATGAGAACGGAAACCCTCTTATTGATGAGCGCGGCAACAAAATACCTGAGTTCAATCCTGAAACAGGCCGCTTCACAGTTGTTGAGCGCGACTTCGATTACTTCAGAAAAGAGGCGGAACGCCACAACCAGATGGTGAGAAGCGGCAAAATAAAAGACAGGATAATAACTCCTGAAGAAGCCTTCTTCAGAGAATCAATGCAGTCTAGGATAATGCAGTCAAGGGGGTGGGCTCTTTACCACAGCCAGCAGTATGACGAATTATTGAAGAAAAGGAAGAAAACAAAGGAAGCCCTTGAATTTTACCAGGACCTTTATAACAGGACGCCTGAGAGTGAGCGCTGGAAGCTGAGAAGGGTTTTTGAAGAAAGGAACCCATGGGTTCCTGGCGACGTGAAATCCATCCCAGAATATTTGAAGGAGACTTTAAGAGACATTGATCGTCAGATAGAGTTCACTCAGGAAGCATCTTACTCTTACCAGCAGCAGGCAAAAGAGCTTGACGTTGTCATTGATCACACAAAACCCATAGCAGAGTACGCAAAAGAAAAATCGTTTGACAGCGTCGCACAGCTGGGCATCTACGCGTGGAAAAAGACTGAGAAGGAGAAAACTGAAAGGCCTTTGTTTGTGGCAATTGAGTCATACGTGCCTGAAAACTGGGGGTCTCACCCTAGTGAAATCAAGGAGTTTGTTCTTGGCGCGCGAAAGAAAATGGTGGAGATGCTGAAAGACAAGGTTGGGGAAGCAAGGGCAAAAGAGCTTGCTAAAAGGCACATCAAAGCAACCCTTGACACAGGCCACACGTACCTGTGGAAAAAATTCTTCAAGGGAAGCGACAAAGAATTTAACAAATGGTACGTTGAGCAAATATCAGACCTTGCAAAGTCAGGCGTTTTAGGCCATGTGCACGTCACTGACAATTTTGGGTACGCGGACGAGCACGTCCCTCCTGGGCAAGGTGACATTCCTCTTAAAGAGGTTATTGCAAAGCTGAAGGAGCACGGCTTTAAAGACGTTATTGTTGAGCCAGCACATCATGACTACAGGGCTCATCTTGGAGGATTAAAAACCTTCGGCTCGCCGATTTACGCTGTTCACAGAAGAGGAGAACCTAGCTACAGGTGGCAGGACGTGGAGCACAGCTACTTCGGCCAAGCAAATCCGCCAAACTTCATTTTTGGGCCTTACTCTCCATCAGAGGATTGGACTCTATGGAGCGGTGTGAGGCTGGAATAAAAAAGTAGCTTATTAAAATCAAAACAACAAACTAAAACATAGTTTTTTTACGCGTAACTTCCTAATCTTTCTCCCTTGGAAGCAAGATAATCTGTTATGTTTTTCTCAGCATAAACGAACGCTGATGCAATACTGGACTTCACCCATTTCATCAAAGTTGAGAAGTGCTGCGTGAAAGCACGAGCTTCATGAACGTAATCAGGGTCTAACGCGTTTTCAATGTGCGGCGAATTAGTGTTTATCCTAACATAACCTCTTATTATCCCGCTGAGCGTTTTCTCAATCTTTTTGACGTCAACGTTACTAAAATTCCAACCAAACCTGTTTTCATCCCACTCTTCTTTTCCGGAGAATATTCTTCGCTTATACTTTCTTAGCCTCACGATTGAGTAAAGCATTTTTATTATTTCCCACTTGTTTCTTGTTTTTCCAAGGTAATTATCCCAGTAACCTAACTCTTTTAGTTTTCTAGCAAGCGAGCCCCTTCCAAGAACGCTCTTAGCAATTTCTAAATAATAACGGCTTCTTCCTGACAAGTCTCTCAGGGAGAAAAGCTCGCTTCCTAATGAAATCATTAATTCGCGGCTTAACCCCCTGTAAAAAGCAGTGTGAACGCCAAAACCATTAGCTTGCTTGTAAAAACCTTTTTTCCTATTGACCAATAATGGCAGGTAAGGGAAATACGGGAAAAGCTCCCTGAACCTTTCATGCCTTTCAAACTCCTCCTCAGAAATAACCTCTAAGAACAAGTCTATCCTTCTCTTTTCCTTATCTTCCATTTCAGCCCAGCTTTGCATTGTTGTTTCAAGGCTTTCCCTTCTCAGGCAGAAAAGGTCCCCATACCTTACAAGGATTTTCCCGTCTCCTTTTGCACTAGCATCGTCTAGGCCTGCAACGAGGTTTTCTATAAAGCTTCCTTGCTGCGGGACAAGCTTAGTCCTCCCCAGCTGTATGTGCTCTGCAACATTGGGACTTGCTACTAACATTACATTATCAAAAAAACTCCTTTCTGCTTCTCTTATAAGGTGCTGTGCCAAATATTCTCCGGAACTTGTTCGGAGTAAAAACTTGTTTTCTTTCAGGCTTTCTTTTCTCATTCGCTTCTTTTCTTTCTTTGTGTAATCTCCTGCTAGAATAACTAAATGGTTTTTGCCACCCACTTTCAATCATTATATTATTAGAAAGAACGAACTTATAAACCTTTTTGCCGCTTTACTATTTTCAAGTAAGAAACTATTTGAGCATGCCTGTCTCGTAAGCGAACTCTCTCTGAGCAGCTTGGCTTCCTATAACTGCAAGCTTTCTGGCAAGCGCATCATAGCCTCTGCTTATCTTGCTTTTGGCAGAGCCGTACATTTCCCTAAGAGCAGCTATGGCGCTTTCTTTCAATGTTCTCTCTGTCTCCTGCTCGTCTGAAACGCCGCTTTCATGAACACCCTCATGGGCTGCAACGTAATCAGCGATTTCCTCTTTATTAAGCAGGTGCGCGAAGCGCTTGTTCACTGCAAGAATCGTCCTGTACTTGGGATGGTTTGTTCTTATAATCGCGGCCAAAGCGTTCTTGCATGTCAGGCCGTTCTCGCAGAAGTCAAAGAAAGCATAAGCATCAACGCTGCCAGGCTCTTTTTTCAGCCTTTTTGCAATTTCTTTCCCAACCCTACTGTTCCAAAAGCCTTGGTACCAATCCTTTATTCTATGCGTTGTGGTTAGATCACCCGTGTCATAATTCAACGGGTTGCCTTCCTTGTCCATAACAGTGCCATTAACAATCCCTTCCAAACCAGTTCTTTCCTCCATTCCTTGCGAGCCCATCTCATAAAACGCGAAAGGCTTAAAATATCTCTCGAAGATTTCTCGTGCTCTGCTCATTTTCATAACACAATCTTAAAAATTAATAAAGCTTTCTATTTTTTGGGTTAAGCCAATTTTGTTGTGTTAGGAAATTGTTGTCTTAAAAAATTACAAAATTTTTTAGTCCCGCCCACACCACCCAAACCACTAAAACTCATCACAGTTAAGCTGGCTTAACCTTGTTTGCCTGCATTTCTTTCTCATATTTGCTTGTTCCTATTTGGGAGAAGTTAAAAAGTTTAATAAAGCCCAAACCTTATTTTCTTCACTAAGGGGTAATATGGAATTCGAAGTAAACCGCGCCAAGAACATTAACGAGGAAAAAGTTAATGAGGCTGACAGGAAGATTGCCTACAAGTTCGCTGCTGAGGCCCACAGAGAATTTGGGGACATGCTGAGAGCAGTGGTTCTCTTCGGAAAGACCGCCAGGAAAACAGAAACCCCTAAAAGCGACATAGACATTCTTGTCATTCTTGATGACATTTCTATTCAGCTGACAAAGGCAATAATCCAAACTTACAGGATAATCACAGAAAAGCTTGTGCGCAAAATCTCAGACAGGATTCATGTTACGACGCTGAAGTTCACGACTTTCTGGGAATACATGCGCGCAGGAGACCCTGTTGGGATGAACATTCTTCGCGACGGCCTTCCAATAATAGACACGGGAATCTTTGCGCCAATGCAGGCACTCCTTTTTCAGGGAAGGATAAGGCCTACTCCTGAAAGCATTTGGACATACTTTGCTAGAGCGCCTACAACGCTTAGGAATTCCAAGTGGCACTTAAACCAGGCAACTATCGACTTGTACTGGGCAGTCATTGACGCTTCTCACGCAGCTTTGATGAAGCTAGGAGAAATCCCTCCAAGCCCGGAGCACGTTCCAGACCTGTTAAAAGAGAAAATGGTCAAGACAAATCTGCTTGAAAGAAAGTACGTTGGCATAGTTGGAAAACTTTACGACCTGCAGAAAAAAATAATTCACGGCGAACTAAGACAGGTTTCTGGAAAGCAATACGACGCCCTTCTCAAAGAAGCAGAAGCGTTCGTGGCAAGGATGAAGAAATTTATTAAATAAAACTTTTCTTATCAATCTTAGTTTTTTCAGTTTAAATCAACTTTTGTGCTGCAAAATTACAAAAACACTTAGTCCCGCCCACACCACCCAAACCACTAAAACTCATCACAGTTAAGCTGGCTTAACCTTTTTTTCCAAAACCTTTTTTAACCAATTAATTATTCACAAATTAACAATGTCTTTTGAGGTTGAGAAGAAAGGCTTTCTAAGCAGGAAAGACCATTCAAAGAAAGGAAGCATTGACAGGGAAATAGTGCCCCTTATCAACTACATAAACAGCCTTCCTAATTATTACACGACAAGCTCCTGCGCTGGAAGGATCGTCTTACTAAACATTCCCAAATCAGGGAAGAAGAACGAGGCTGAGTGGCTCTACAAAACACACGGAAAGGCCTCATTTGCCAAGGTAAAAAAGGCTCTTACAGAAAAAACTGAGAGGGAAGTGTGGTTCAAGCAGGAATCATTCATCCTGCACATAAGATGCAGGTCATTGAGAGATGCTGAGCTGATCTTGTCATGCGCGAGAAAAGCGGGCTTTAAGCACTCAGGCATTATCTCCACTTCAAGAATAATCGTTGAGGTTGTGTCAAATGAGCGCATAGAAACTCCTGTTAAGGCCGGAGACAAAATTTTTGTTAGTGATGAGAACCTGCGCTACTTAGTAAGAAGGGCTAATGAAAAGCTTCTCATAACAAGAAAGAAGATTGCATTGTTTTTTGAAAACCTCAAAAGAAAAAAATAAAAATTTTTTATTAGCTTAATTTGTTAGCACTTAAAAAACACTTGCCAACCTTTTATCTTAAAAGCCTTACCGTAATTCCTATTGCTGCTGCCAAGACAACAATTATTGCTATTACCAATAATGCCACGTAAGCATTGCTCTCAGTAAAGCTTTTCTCCTCTTCTGCTCCTAATGTTCCCTCAAAGTCAAACTGGCCAAGGCCACTGCTTGTGTTGCTTTCCTCAACGACAATTCCTATTTGGTCTGAAAAGTCTGGAGGCGTGTAAGTGCTTTCTCCTTCCTCTTCTCCTGCGTTGCACTCGGGCGCAACCACATAAACAACTTCTGCGTCGCTAGGCTGATTAAAGTCGTAGAATGTTGTCACGCCAATAGCGTGCTTTCCTGACTTCAGGTCTTTTGGCAGTGGGATTGTGAAAACCCTTGTTGTCTTGTCATCCTTGTCAAGCTTTAAGTTGGTTATTTTCTCCCTGTAATTAAGGCTGTCGCCAACTACTTCTATAGCCACTTCTTCCTCATCCCTTTTTCCTGTGTTCTCAACATTAACGCGCAGCTCAACGCTTCTTTGATTACATAAAATCTTGTCCGGGCTGAGGGTTAATGATCTGACGTCTATTGAGTGGATTTCTCTCTCAACATCTAAGTCAATATGCCACACTTCCCCATGCCTTGCGCCGTTCTCATCCTCTCCGAAAGCGCGTACTTCCATAGAGTAGGTGTCTTCATCAGTGTTTCTGTCAACGTCAAACGTAATGCTCTCCTGGTCTGTGTCATCCTCTCTGATGTCACCCAATCTTTCATTCTCACTCACATCAAAGTCTCTGTCATTAATTTCCACTTCTACCTCAACGTCATTAATTGATACGCGGTCATTCCTGTTAAAAGTGTTTTCCAATTCAACCTTGACTTCCATGTCGTCGCCAGGCTTTATCTTATCCACATTGTCGCCATCATCAACGTTCTCGCAGTCATTATTAACACACACATCCATGTCCTTAAAGGCAAGGTTGTTCTCAGCCTGCATTGTTAAGGGAATTTCCTGTGACTCAACTGCTGTGCCGTTAGCTGTTCCCATGAACTTTATTAAGCCGATATTCTCAATGTTCACTTCAAAGTTGCTTTTTATGGCGTCTAAGTCTGCTGGAACTGTCGCAGTTAAGTTTACATTAACTGTTTGCCCGGCAGGTATCACGCTCGGGAGCTCGTACGTCATGTTAAAGCGCGCGTCATTAACAGTGTCTGTTGCTGTGATGTTTGTTATGTCAAACGCGCCGTTGTTTTTTAGCTGAACAACTGCTGTTACTCTTACAGGAGCTCTGTCTTCTAGGTAACGAGCTTTCGGGTTTGTCCTTTTCTGGTTTGGTCCTCCAAACGTTGGTGTTAGAACATTGTAGCTAATAACTTCTGAGCTGACATTTACCTGGTATGATTGGTTGTCAGTGTTGTTGTACTCATCTCTTACCTCAACTGTAACATTAAACATTCCTTCAGACTCCGGAACCCATTCTATTAGCCCGGTGCTCTCATTTATCGTCATGTTGTTCGGGTGCTGTGTTAAGCTAAACGTTAATGTCTCATTTTCAGGATCCTCTGCCTCAACGTCATAAACGTATAATGCGCCCACAGCGCCTGTTAGGACAGGGCTGCTCGTTATGTTTGGAGCTTGGCTTGAAACGTTTATGTCCGGAGACTCTTTTGTTACTGAGCCGTCTGTAACGTTGAAAGTGAAAATCCCAACGTTGTTGAATGTGAGCTCAAACGTGGCTGCTCCGTTTGCCCATGCAGTTCCATTATCGCTTGGCAGAGTCGCATCCGGGTCGTTTGAATTAAACGTGACATTTCCGGAGTAGTCTGTCTTTACGTTGCCGAACTCATCTAAAGCAACTAATAGGAAATTGAAAGGCACAAAGATGAATTGCGACTCATTAACGTCAATTATGAAGTCGCCTAGGCCTGCAGGCATTATTTCAAAAGCGCTTGAGTTTGTGGGTCCATCAACGCTAACGCTGCTGTTTAATGTTTTAACGCTTACTGTGTAATTTCCTGTCACGTTCGCATTTTTTACATTAAGTATTTCCACGGAGATGTTTGAGCCTGCTGTGACGTTCTCAGAGTCAAACGTGCAGCTGACGTTTTGGCCTGCTGCTCCGCACGCAAAATTGTTTCCTGTAAGCCCTGAGAAGGTGCCGTTTGAGGCGGCGCTGACATCAAAGCCTGCTGGGAAACCAATAATTATTTCTGTAAGGTTAGAATCGGTTGCTGTTGTGAAATTAATTGTGTGGTTGGAGCTTGCTCCTGCTGTGTAATCGCTTAAAGTGTCTGTGACAGAAGTCAAATCAGCTGCGGCTGCTGACAAGGTGATAACAGCAAGTAAAAGCAAACATGTTGCAAGGTGTTTTAGCTTCATTTTTAAACCCCCTAAAACTTAAACATTATATTCACTATCAGACGATAGTTACTCACCCCCTTTATTTAAATATTGTTATACTAAAAAATATATGAC
>RFII01000011.1 GCA_003695265.1 Candidatus Woesearchaeota archaeon
ACTGCGCGCAACGTGTCCTCTTCAGGCTTTTGCCCTACTGTTGGCAAAGCGTCACTAACAAGTATCAAGTGTTTTGTAACGTTCTTATTATGAAATAGTGGGATTGACTGCTTTATTGTCCCAGCAATGTTTGTTTCCCTGCTTGCCTTTATCCTTGCGATTTCCTTTAGGATTGTTTGGAAGTCAAGGGTCGGCTCAACCTTCTTCTTCACATCACTCCCAAAAATTATTAGGCCTACCTTGTCCTTTCTTGTGATAGCCTTGTAGGCGAGGGCAATGCCTGCTTTTTTGCACAAGCTAAGCTTGCGTCCTTTCATGCTTGCGCTGGCATCTAAAGCGTAAACAACGCTTATGTTCCCTTTGCTTTTCCTCTCAAAAGTCCTTAAATCTTTCTCGTCAACGCGTTTATGCCCCCTTCTTATCGCAATCTTTGTGCTTTTCCTGATTGCAATGTTCCTGTAAGGGTCACCTTTCCTATATTCCTTAATGTTTGTCTTGTCTCCATAATTCATCTCTCTTTTGTGCTCTCTCTCGCCAAAAAGCCCCTTTGCTTTTAAGTGATCAAGCTCTTCTATGCAGAGCATTACAGCAGCCAGGTCAAACGCTTTATCACTGATTGAGAAGTCATTTTCAAGAAGTTTTTTGTCCTTCAACTTTTCAACTTTTCTGATAATCCTCTCCTTTAGTTCTCGCTGTAACTCTGGTATTTTCATGTTTTTCCTTAAGAAGCTTGGATCATAGTCTGTTAAATACCTAATAAGCTTCTCGCCGTATAGGTTCTTGAAAGTCTGATAATTGGTGACGAGCTTCTCAAACAGCAGGTCAGGAGTGAATGCTCCAAGGCTGTGGTCAATTGCCTCGCTCAACAAATTCCCATCTTTTATTGTTTCTTCATCAGCTTTCAAAACAGAATTAGCTAGAGGTCCTCCTTTGCTCAGCTTTCCATCAAGTTCGATGGCTTCTTCAAAAGCAGATTGTTTTGGCTTTGTGTCAAAGATAACCACCTTTCTCAATAGTCTCCCTGTTCTCCTCAGCAAACTTCCTGAACTCTTCATTTAAGAATTCAGAAGGGCTTTTCAAGTACTTTATGCTCGGCTTTAACTCAATTCTGTGGCTCAGCACAGAAAGAACAGCATCCTTAATATCATCAAAACTCACGTTTTTTCTGTTTGCAATAATAGCGTTTGCCTGCGCTCTCTCGTACAGGCCAAGCGATGCCCTGACGCTCGGCAGTTTTTCAAGGTCGTCTGATTCGCGCAAACCCCTAACAAACCTCACAGCTATGCTCAAAAGTATCTCAGGAAATTCAACGCCAAGGTTTTTTCCCTTAACCTTTACTATGTGCTTTTCAACCTCATCACTCTCAGGAAAATCCATATTAATTATGTCAAACCTGTCAAGCAGGCCGTCAGACAATTTTTCCGTGTTTATGTCTTTTGGGTTGAGAGTGCCGATAAAAACAAAGTCTGCCTCAAAGTCAAGGTCATAACTTCCAATAGTTGCTTTTCCCTCTTCCAGTATTTGGAGCAAAGTGTTCTGCAGCCTTTCCGGGCACCTGTTTAGCTCGTCAAAGAAAAGAACGCCGTTGTTGGCTTTGAATATCTTGCCAGGAGTGAATGCTTCTGTGCTCAGAGGCCCGTACTTCAAGGCCTTTATAGGATCAATGTCTCCGATCAAGTCCTCTGAGGTCAGATCAGGGCTGCCCTGAATTCTGATGAAGCGCTCCTTTCCAGAAACCTTTTTTGTTTTCTGCCTTGAGCTCCTGCAGGCAGGGCAAACAGGCTTTTTTGGAAGGCAGTTAAAGCCGCAGTCATTAACTGTTTTGCTGGGCAGTATTTTTGCAACGTTCTTTGCCAAAGTCGTTTTTCCTATTCCAGGCTGGCCTATTATTAATACATGCCTTCCGCTAAGAAGAGCAGAGGACAACTGTTTTTTTGCTTCTTCCTGGCCGATAATCTCATCAAAAGGGTTCTCTTTCTCCATTAGGCTTCTTGATATCTCATTGCTTACGCTCATAAGCCCTGTGAAAGAATTATCTTATATAAATGTAATGAAAAATTTTGTTAAGGTCATGACAGAGCCAGCAGCCAAAGGAACCAAAAGGTTGTCGTCAACTGTTGTTTCGCTTATCCTTATCTCAATCGCTTCAACAGCCATTCCGGCTACAGCTCCAACAAACGCTAATAAGGGCTCTGTGAAAAGCATAGCAGCCAAAAACGATACTGCAGCTCCGACTGCTGAAGCCTCAACTGATTTTTTCAACGTATTTGTTTTTTTGAAGAACAACGCACTGATATGAGATGTTGAGTCTCCGAATACAAGGACGCAAATCGCTGCCAATGCAATGCTCTTTTCAAAAACAAACATTGACAAGACTATTCCTGACAAAAAAAATATCAATCCCTTAAACGGAAAATTCTTCCTTACTTCGGGTCTTTCAAACTTTTCAAGGAGCCAGTCAAGCCAGGAGCTTCTTGACTTTGCGTACATAGACGCAAAAAGGCTTGCCAAAAGCATGAGATAAATTATAATTCTTGGAAGTGCGCCAACATAAAAAAGAGTAATTATTATTATTCCTCCAATAATATGAACTGCTTTTCTTCCTAGTTCTGACTTGATATTTTCCATTTTATGTTTGTCTTTTCTTGCAGCAACACATACATTTTTCCAATGACCAAGCCTATGACAGCTCCAGCTACCACATCGCTTAAGTAGTGGTATCCGTTGTAAATCCTGCTGAAACCTACAAGCAGGCCAAACAGAATCCAGAACCACTTGAACATAGGGTATTCCTTGTCAAGTATTGGTATTGCAGCAAACGCTAATGCTGTGTGCGTGCTTGGAAAACTGTAATCCGGCAGCCTGCTGAAAAAAGGGATGAAAACCTCAAAGAAAGGCCTTGGCCTTTGCACTAGGAATTTTATTGCGAGGCTGATTATTCCTGCTGTGAAAAAGCTAATCCATAACGGCATAACATACCTTATCTTTTTCTCCTGAATTAAGAAAAAGCTTGTGAGAAGTATCAATACAATGAATGTTGAGGCGAAGTAGCTCATCCATCCCATAAAATAATCAAATAAAGGGTTTCTTATAAGGTCAACTAGTTCAAAGAAAGCATGATCTACTGCAAATGACAATATTAAAACCGCGCTGAAAATTATTAATATCTTGTGTTTTTTCATCTTAATACTTAACAAAAAATTGAAACACCCCCTTTCCTGAGAGCACTGCCACAGTCACAATAGCTCCTGCAATCAACACTCCTATGACTGTTGCAATCACGAATTTCTTGAACCTTAAGCCGATTATTTCAGACGCTATTGCCCCTGAATAAACACCCGATCCTGGAAGTGGGATGCCAATGAATATCGCTATGGCCCATTCCCCATACTTTTCCACGCCGCTTCTTATCTTTTTCTGTGTTCTTAGCACATAATAATCATACAATCGTCTGAAAAGCTTAAACCTTAAAAACATATGTATTACGTAATTGATGAAGAGGTAAACAAGAATGCCTAATATTATGTTTGTTGCGACGCATACTGCAAAAACCAATGGCCATCCAAGGTCTGTGTTGAGTATGCCATAAGGTATGCTTGCCCTTAATTCCAGAAAGGGCAGAAGCGTTATCAATATAAGGTTTATTATCTCAAGCATTTTATCTTCTTCACTCTTTCCTTGATATAATCATCTTTTATTATGTCGCGCACAAGCTGCGCGGGATTTTTGTATTTTCTTTTCAGCTTTGCATAAACCCTGTTTTTCTTATAAAAGATTCTTTTGTGCTTCCCCTTAAATTTCTTTACATCCTTTTTTTTGTGTAACGGCGGGCCCTGCCTGATTATGAATTCGGGAAGGTTTTCTTTCTTTATAATAAAATAGGCTTTTGCTGTCTTGCCGAATTCCCATTCAAACTTTAAAATCTTAAAATCGTTCTTTCTTAAACTTCTTTTTATGTGTTCAAGTGCTTTCATCACTTTTGCTCCTGCCACATCACCCTTGTCATCTTTTGGGGTTATTGAAAGAATTATCGCAAAGTCTTTTGTTGCTTTTGCTTCCTTTAAGTCGAGCTTCTTTATCCTGAAGAACTCTTCTGAGGGCTTCATTAAGAAAGACTCTGCGGCTTTCCTGAAAGCATCATATTTTTCTCTTGAAAGCGCAGCAGCAGCGTTCCTCTCAGGCATTATAGGATCAATTATTACTAGGGGAGAGCTTATCTTTGCTGAGTTTAGCATGTACAAAGCCTTGCCGTTAAAATGGTTGTAGAAGTCTATAACTTCCCTCTGCTTCCACCCCAAGCTGTTTTTCAGCAGCTCTAAAAATCCACCATAATAAATTATTAAGATGTCAAGCACGTGCCCTGAGAAGCCCTTGACGTAGGATTCTGCGCCGTACACTTTCTGAGCCTTGCAGAACTGCTTCGCAAGCCTTATGTCATCCCTTATTTTCTGGTTTGAGTTCCTCAGAACCCATTCAACATGCAAAGGGCTCATGTCAGTAACGTTCTTTGCCTCGCTTGCTTTGCTTATCTTTAGCACAGGCACCACTTCAAACAACATTCCTTCTTTTTTTATCTGAAAGTAATCCCTGCTTCCGTGAACAACGTCTTTTTTGTAAGGCTTCAGGATTTCTTCTAGTATTTCTGACAAGTTTTTATATTTTGGGCTGAACCTCACAAAAACATCAACGTCAAAGTCTCCTTTTAAGTGAGTGCCCTTTGCCACTGAGCCTCCTACAACAGCTTCTGCACTTATCCCTAATTTTTTTATTCTTAAGTTTAACTCTTTCAGAAACAATCCTGCTTTTTTCTGCACTGAATTATCTGGTTTTATTCTCTTCAATACTTTGCGCAATATTTCGTCCATACACTGGGTGTGTTTTATATGGTATAAAATATTTGTGTTTGCAAACATAATAAAAAAATAAAAATGCTTTACAAATGAGCTAGCCCTTGTAAAATTTTTAATTGTCGTTGTTAAAATCAAAAACTTATTAAACATCTTCTTCTCCTACAATCATCATTAAAAGAGGTGTGCTATGGAAGAGGCATTAATTTACTTAACATACATTGTTGTTATTTTGCTTCTAGGCTTAATATGCACTTTAATAACCAACAGGCTCAGAATTCCTAATGTTTTGTTCCTCATCTTAATAGGTGTTTTTCTTAATTCTGTGAGGGTTGACGGCAAGCCGGTAATTGATTTTTCTCCTGTTTTTATCGTGGCTATAAGCATTATTGCTCTTGTCCTTATAGTGTTTGACAGCTCCTCAAGATTGAAGCTCAAGCAGTTTGACACTTTCTCAAGCAAAGCGCTTAAGATGACGATTATTGCTCTTGTCCTTAATGTTTCTGTTCTGGGCTCAGCTGCTTTTTTGCTGTTCGGCATTAAGTCTGTGCCTTTTGTTATTATCCTTGGCATAATACTAAGCGGTACAGGGCCTGACGTTGTTATGACGATTCTGAAGCAGAAAAGCCTTAAGACAGTTGAGTTCTTGAAAATAGAGTCTATTCTTAACACGCCGCTTACTGTTTTGCTGCCTTTTATAATATTAGACTTGGTCGGCGCTTTTAAGGGCGCTGTTTTTCCTAAAATATTCGAGCACTTTGTCCCTTTTCTCCAGCAGATAGTGGCTGGCATCGGAGCAGGCATTGTCATCGGAATAATTGTTTTTAAGGTAATGCGCAAAAGTTACTCTGAGACATTGTCTCCTCTTGCGATAATAACAGCAGCCCTCCTCTCATACATACTTGCAGAGAACCTCGGCGGCAACGGCGTATTGGCTGTTACAACCCTCGGCTTGTTCTTTGGAAACGTGTACATAAAGGAGAAGGGTACTATGCAGGAATTCTCGTCAATGTTTGCAAATTCCCTTGAAATCCTTGTTTTTATTCTTGTCGGATTAATCATCTCTATTCCAATGAATCCAGGGTTTTTGGGAAGGTGCTTTTTATTATACATTGTTTATTTGGCTTTAAGGTACGTGTCTTTGCGCATCACTTTTCTCAAGTCAAATTTCACGGACAAAGAGCTTTTATACATGACGCTTGTTTCTCCAAAAGGAATCGCGACAGCAGCCATAACTTTTTCTTTGCTTAGTTTGAACAGCAAAATCACAGGAATGCTGAATGTTATACTAGTCACTATGATTTACACGATAATCATCTCAACTTTTATTGTGAAAGCACAGAACTTCTTTATGCATCCTGCTGATAAGGAGCATGTTAAT
>RFII01000087.1 GCA_003695265.1 Candidatus Woesearchaeota archaeon
AGGTAATACAAAGGGGCTTAATACAGTCAAAGATGTCAAGGTACGGCACACTAGCAACAATATTAAGCCCCTCTGTATTACCTCCTCTTTTATGACAAACAAAGGCATAGTAATTATAAAAAAAATGACGCCGCTCAGCACAGTCAGCCCCTGCAGCTTAGCATACCATATGTCAAAGCTCGGGTCCACAAGCCTCGCAGCAAGAGATATTGGAAACAAAAGCCCTAAAAAACATACTGCTGTTCTTATGTCCTCAAGATTAAACGTTCTTACTCCGTATGAGCTGAACGGCTTCCTGTCAATCAATTTGTACAACACCAGAAATATTATTGAGAGCAACATTACGTACAACACGCTCATGTCATAACTCTTAACAAAAACGGGAATACTCACTCCTGACTTTTGCAGCAGCCCTAAAACATTATTCCACAGCCAGTAAAGACCGTTCCAGAACAAGAAGCTGCCAAAAAACACTTCAACTATTTCCAGAATGCTCAGCTTAGGCTTCCATCTCATTTTTCCAATGCTTATACTTTGAGAGGCCGAGTATTGCTCTGA
This sequence comes from Candidatus Woesearchaeota archaeon, assembly GCA_003695265.1. Classification (GTDB taxonomy): domain Archaea; phylum Nanobdellota; class Nanobdellia; order Woesearchaeales; family J072; genus J072. The sequence goes on from RFII01000087.1 coordinate 559, forward strand.
ACGTGGTGAACACCTGGCCGTAATTAGGATTGTTCTCGTCAGCAAGCCACTCTCCTGTGGGCTGCTGGGCTTTTATCAGCCTGTCTGATATTGCCTTGAGTTTATCTAATTTTTGGTATTTGCTTTCTGAAAGCGCGTCAAGAATATTTGCCTGAAGCAGCAAGTCTTCCTTTATGTCATCTTTTTCTGACAGCTCAACAAGCATTTCCTGCAGAGCTAATAAATCATTCTCATAATCATCAATGTTATTATATTTCTTTAAATCATTCAACACATAAATTATGTGGATTATTATTCCAACCTTGTTCATGTTAGTAATATCATCTCTTCCCAAATACCAGTAAGTCTCGTTTAAGATTGCGTTTGTCAAGTTTTTGAGGTATTTCTCTCTTCCATTTATTGAAAGCAGCCTGATGCACCACGAGTCATCTGCCACGTTTCTCCAAGCCTCGACATCCCCATAATAATTCTGCTCCATCCACGTCCAGTTGTAAATATGCCTTATTATCTTGTCAGAAATCTTTGTGCTGTTATACATTTGGCCGAGAATGCATGAGCTGTCCAATGCAACTCCTCCAACGTCTTCAGGGCCGCTTGTTATCATGTTGTAAATTCCTGATTCCTCCCAAATAGGAAGTATGCTTCGCAGCACTTTATCAGCCCATCTTACCTGAGAATTTATAATGCTATAATCATCCACTTCCCTGCTGATGTAAACAAGGTCAAAATACGCGTCCTGAATCCTGTACGTAAGCCTGCAACCCTCAATAGGGCATTTTAAATCTTCGCCAGGATAAACGTATTCCAAATATATGTCATCAAAGCTTTTGTCAGGCCTCCAAACGCTTTTAAGATACTTTAACCCGTTCTGAATTGACTTTTCAATATCATCATCTGGCTTGGGAGAACTGCACGCTGACAATGTCAAAACAAGAATTGCGAGTATTGCAAACACCGAGCTTTTCATGCTTTCATAAAAAAACGGTTAGTATAAAAAGTTTTCTGCGCTTCCTCCTCCTTCGCCTGAAAGGTTTTTTGCAATTTGCAATCATCATTACAATAATAGAGCCTATTCCCACACCCGCAACGAAGTACAAACACTTCTCGATAAACTCATTTGAGAACGTTGTTTTCTCACCTAAGCTTATTGACTTTTTTTTGCTCTTGAAGTAAATGTCAAGATTACTTAATTCAATCGCGTACTCAGAATAAAGCAGTGCGGAAAGAGGGTCTTCCTCCTGCAGTGACTTTGCGTACTCATAATAGCTGAATCCGAGTATTGGGAAGATTCCTTCTTTCTCTGCTTTTGCAATGTTTTTCCCAGCTGTCTTAAGCTTCTTGCTGATCATGTTCTGAAGCTGAGATTCCTCAACTGTCAGCGTGGTTAAGATTATGTCAGACTTCGCCTTTGCCTCAATAGACTTTGCCAGGCACGTCACATAATCGCCTTCCATGCTGTAGCCAAGCGAATTAACAAGCTCTTCCTTAATATGGTCAAGGGAAAACGGTATGAACAGTTTCGCGTACTGGTACCTCTCGTCTGCTTCTGACAGCTTCCTGTAGCACGAGTCCTCAATGCTCGGTGCTGAAAGGTCATACGCTTTTCCTTCGCCACCGAAGAACTTGCTCCATGTCTGCGCGCTGTAAAGCCTTTCAATGCCGTAAGCAAGGTCAAAAACCGCTGCTTCTGTGTTGTTCTCAACTATTTTTGTCAGAACATTATCAATACGCTCCTTGGCGTCTGCTATTCTTTCTTTCACGACCATCATCGTCTGCAGGTCTTGTATGGTTTTTATTTCAACAGACGAGACGTTCTTCTCAAAATCAATTATTTCATCCTTTATTTCAAGCCTTTTGTCAACCAGCTCGTCAACTGAAATGTTTTTTAGGAGGATGTTCCTGTACTTTATGTTTGCTCCGAAGCAGTAGCTCGCGCTGCTGTAATAGCTGTCATTAATAAATGCCCAAATCCCTTTTTTTGTCAGGTTTTCCGCTTCCTCAAATTCAGTGCTGTTTCTTAAGCTGAGGTTCTCAGCCTTTCCTTTCAACCGGCTGCTCCTGCCGCAAAGCTCTATGGAAATATTCCTCATTATTCTTTGGTATGCCTTGCTTATCGTGAAAGAATCATCTTCTTCCTTCAGCTTTATGCCTGTGAAATAATAAAAAGCATCATTTAAGCTTCCCACCTCAACAACATTGATGCTCAGGTTTTTTCCAAGCTCAACAAGGTCAACCGTTTTGTTGTTTTCCTCAACAAACCTTTTACCCTCTGATATAAGCACTGTTTTTATGCCTTCTTTCGCAGCTGCCCTTATTTTTTCTACTGTTCCGCCGACAGGCCCTATTATGTTTCCAGAGTTTATAGTTCCTGTTATTGTGACACTCTCGTTAATTTCAACGCCTTCCAAAACTGCCATTGTCAAAATAGTTATGGCTGCTCCTGCGCTAGGTCCTCCAACTATGGCAGAATTTGACTTTATAGTGTAAAAAAAGTTGAATTCATCACAGTCAACATCCAGAAAGTTGCACGCTATGTCTTTCGCGAATCTCGTTGATACTTGCGTGTCAATCTTTGTAAGGGGAAAAGTGTCAAAGAATATCCTGCCCGTGCCCGGCTTTATTTGAAGGTAAATGTCAGCCACGCTTCCGACAAGCTCACCTTCTCCTGTTTCTGAGACTGCCAGCAGCTTTACATGGCCTGACCTGGCGTGAGCAACAGGAATTAATAAAACAAAAAATAAGCTTATGATTAATGTTTTGGTTTTCATAAAACCCTGATTTTCTCATTATATTTAAGTTTTATTAGGCTTCGGAGCCATTGGCTTAATTAGGCACTTTTGTAATACCTTAGCCCAACAAAATTTACTTAATCTTTGGCTTTATGCTGAGCACCCGAAAAACCCGAACTTTGGGTAAGGGGTCCAGGCACGCCTTCTATGATATCCTAAGTTTCTAAAACCTATTGTAGGATATACAACTCTTGCCCTCCTCGGAGAGCAGCTTCTATAAGACCTAGCAGCATAAGTTCTTCTTCCCCAACCCCAACCGTGGTAATAATTATAACTTGGCCTGTAATAATTTCTGTACCACTGATTTGCGCCAAACATAAGAGCGCTTACTGAGCCTAAAAATCCTCCCTGAGTCATCACAGCTGATTGCTGCACAGCAACAGGAGTTTCTATTGGCACGAATGCAGCTGCCTCAAACGCCAATAACACAAATGTAAATGCTCCAAACAAAAAATTAGCGTATTTCATCTTTCATACCTCCAAATTATTATTGGTTAGCAAGTATGCTGTTGCACAATTCGTTTAGGTCTCTGAGTTTCAACAGTGCTTTTGCCTTTTCCGCCTCTTTTTCATCAACCTTATCTTTTTCTATTTCAAGCTCGTTTTTCGCGTCATTTACCTCGTCATAAGTTCCATTTGCTAGCGCTTGATCATACCTTGCTTTTGCCTTATTATAATCATCTTCAGCGTCCTCGAGATCAGAATCAGCCTTCTTAAGCTCATCCTTAGCTTTTACAAGCTCGGCATAGCATTCAGCATAACCCATGCTTTCATTCATATTCCCACTAACATTATTATCCTCTTTTGAGGTGTTTTTTATTGTTTCAGCATTATTTTTTTGCTCTTCTATGGTTTCCTGCTGTTTACTGCTTCCTGTTTCCTTTTGTGCTTCTTCTTTGGCGCTTTGGGCTGTGTTGTTTGTTTCTTCAGCCAAGGTGTTGTTTTCTTCACTAACATTTCCCTTTTCCATAACACTTGTCTTTTCACTATTGCTTGCGAGAAGGAGCGCGATTATTATTCCTGCCATTAACACAGTCACAACTATCAGCACTATTAACAATATTAAGTCTGTTTTTTGCATGCCTACCACCAGTAATTGCACCTAAACCCCTCATAGGGAATCCAACGGCACTCATAATCATTATAATAATCTCTCTGCCAGCGCCAGCCGTAATAATAGTTTCTTGTGTACCAAACGCCACTCCAATAAGGGCTCCGCGCGTAATACTTTCCTGTGTAATGCTTGTACGGCTTATAGCACCCGTTACACCTATAATCATAACCCCAATAATGGGCACTTGCTATTGATGCTGAAATTGCTAACGCAACAACGCCAATAAGCAAAATTAATGTTTTTCTCATGTTTTAGCACCAATACCAACTATAGCCGCAATGGAATGGAATGTAATACAGCCTGCTGGGCCTGTACCTAAACCAGTGCGTGTCATAATAATCATACCACCCATAGCCGTAGCCGTACCTGTGGTTATAACCGTAATAAGGTCCAAATATTGTTCCCCTGTTGCTGATGTGGTAATGCGCATGCGGTCCGAGAGCTTCAGCCGGCCTGCTAACTATTATTCCAATGCTTATAACCAATAAAAACAAGATGATTTTCAGCATTACTCTCATCCCAATAACCCCCAAATAGCCTGTTACCCCTAAGAAATAATAATTATATATAAAAATGTTCCTTTTTTTGGTGCTATCAACTTAAGTTAGAAAGCTTTGGCAGTAAAGGGTGGTGTGGGTGGGACTAAAAAATTTTACAATAATTCAAAACAACAAAATTGACTTAACCTTTTTTTGGTAATCTTAGCTGTGGATAAGGTTCCTGTTGTTCAGAACTCTGGATGGGCTCACAAAATAGCCGTGGCCGACCCTGCTGTCGTTTTTCGTGTTGACAATGTAAAAC
>RFII01000088.1 GCA_003695265.1 Candidatus Woesearchaeota archaeon
AAGCTTCAGCATATAATCTAACGGAATAACCTTTTCATTTAAATTTCTTTCTATTCGTTAAAAAATCAAGTGCAAATAATTAAATGCTTGGTAATTATACCTCTTTTTATGAATAATTCAATGTTATGCCCTGTATGCGGCAAAGATGTGGAAAGCGATGCAACAACAAAAGAGTTTTGCGCTCTGTGCGGAATGAACATCACAAAAGAAAACATTGTTGTGTGGAAAAGCGGGCCTAAAACAAAATATTTTTGCTGCGGCTCATGCTACAAGAAGTACATGAAGTTCCACACAAAAAATCTGGGGTGATTAATATGGCAATTAATATGTACGGCTACAAAAAACAGGTTAATCTCGCGTATGAAAAAGCAGTTGAGAAAATTAAGGAAGAGCTGAAAAAAGAAGGCTTCGGCGTTCTAACAGAAATAGACGTGAAAGCAACGCTTAAGAAAAAGCTCGGCGTAGATTTTGACAATTACATAATATTGGGCGCTTGCAATCCACCATCTGCATACAAGGCGTTGCAGGCAGAGCATGACATCGGCTTAATGCTTCCATGCAACGTTATTGTTTATGACAAGGATGGCAAAACATTTGCTTCAGCTGTTCTTCCAACAGCAGCTATGGGCATGATTGAAAATGAAAAGCTCAGTAGCATAGCTCAGGAAGTTGAAGAAAAGCTTAAGCGCGTAATTGACGCAATGAGGTGAATAAAATGGTATTTGAGCTGTTTAAGAAGACAGATCCTGTTTGCGGCATGAAACAGGAAAAAGGCAAAGGCATTGAGAAGCGCGGGCATTGGTTTTGCAGCGAGAAATGCTTGAAAGAGTATGATGCAGGAATGAAAGCTGCCAGTAAAAAACGCGGTGGCTGCTGCTGCCATTAAAAAAATGATAAAAGCAGTGAAGGAAAAAATTGTTGGCGCGACAGGAAGCGTTTCTGGGATTGCAAGCATTCTCGGCTCATGGCAGGTATGCCACAACATATGCCTTGGCATCATTGCATTGCTTGCATTTTTAGGAATCACTGTTGTGGGTATGCCTTTAATGTTCCTAACAAAGCTTGCTGTTCCTTTCTGGACAGCCGCGTTTTTGTTGCTATTGGTCACATTGTGGTTTTACTTTAGGAAGCGGTGCATATCAAACAGGCTTATCATGTTCAACTCAGGGCTTATCATAGCAGGTGTTCCCTTCCAGCCATTACAGCAATTTTCCCCTGTTTTTTGGGTTGTCGGTGGGAGCCTTGCAATAATGGGAGTCTCGCTGTTCGTCAAAGACAAAATCATAAATAAAAGGTGATATCATGAAAAAGAAGAATGAGAATTACATTACATATGGAATAATAATCATTGCTGCAGTAATCCTTGCTTACTCAGTGGCAGGCTTTCTCAAAACAAATAATGGACCGGATTCACCTAAAACTGAGATTCCAGAAACACCCGAGTTTGAGCCTGTCACGACAGGAACGACAGAGCCGGGAAGCGTGTCAGTAGAGCTGCAGCCACAATACATAAAAGACAGCAGGCTCGTTGTTAATGCCAGGCTAAACACGCACTCAGTTGACCTAAGCCAATTCGATCTAAAGCAGGTTACAACATTAGAGTATAATGGGAAAACTGTCAACCCGATTGAAGCGCCTCAGCTTAGCGGGCACCATTCCAGAGGAAACATAATTTTTGAAGTTGGTGAAGAGCCAGAGTCTTTCAGGATAATAATCAAAGGAATTCCAAATGTTGAGGAAAGAATCTTTGAATGGAGGTAAAAAAATGAAAAAACAAGTATTATTACTCATAACCCTTTTTTCACTTATGAGCATTTTTGTTTTAGCTCACGGCGAAGAGACTTTTGCAGAAGCAGAGAGCATTATCAAGTCAAAAGTTCCGTGCGACAAGTTAAGTGATGAGCAGCTGGAAATGCTGGGCGATTATTACATGGAGCAGATGCATCCCGGCGAGCAGCATGAGCGCATGGATGAGATGATGGGCGGCGAAGGGTCTGAGACTTTGCGAGAAATGCACATTCGAATGGGCCAGGCGTTTTACTGCGGCGAGCATGGAATGATGTCTGGTGGAATGATGAATATGATGATGGGCAGAGGAGCGGGAATGATGCCTGAATCCCAACGCATAGAATCCCAAAATATAAATACGCAAAGAGCTGGCATGATGTCTGGCGGCATGATGTCAGGATTTGGAATTATGTCTGGCGGAATGTGGCTGTTATGGATTTTGTACATTGCTGTTGCAGCGTTCATTGTGGGAATAATTTTTTGGTGGACATACAAATTAGTTATGAAGAAGTGAGTCAAGCATTATGAAAAAAAACACTAAGACATGTGTTTTAGCAATCGGTGGAATGCATTGCGCTAGCTGCGCCGCTAACATAGAAAAATCACTGAAAAAGAAAAGCGGCGTTTTTGATGCTTCTGTTAATTTTGCTTCTGAAAAGGCAACAGTGAGCTTTGACCCGTCAAAAATTTCAGAAGATGCTTTGGAGAAAGCTGTTGAGAAGACAGGCTATAAAGTTATAAGAAAGCCTGCCAAAAACGTTCTCAGGCTGCGCGTCATAGGCATGGACAACCCTCACTGCGTTGGAACTGTTAATGCAGGCCTTAGCAGGCTTAAAGGCGTCATATCAAAAGAACTGCTTGTCACAGAAAAAGCAACAATAGCCTATGATCCCTCTCTTGTCAGCCCTAAAAAAATTAAGGAAACAATTCAAAGCCTCGGATACAAGCCTGTTGAGGAAGCAGCGCATGACTCTGAGAAAGAAGCCAGAGAAAAAGAAATAAAAAGCCTGAAGAAAAAATTTGTTGTTAGCATTATCCTAAGCATTCCGCTCCTCTTCTTTGCAATGGCGCCGCACATAGGAATTTCAATTCCGGAGTTTTTCGAAAAAAACATGGCCTTAATCCAGTTTATTCTCACAACGCCGATACTCCTTGTGGGGCACCAGTTTTACACAAGAGGTTTCCTTGCTGTGGTGAAGACTAAAAGCGCGACAATGGACACTTTGGTTGCGGTAGGCACAGGCGCAGCCTACCTTTACAGCCTGTTCGTCTCAATAATGATATGGCTTGGAAACAAAGGCTTTGGGAACGACCAGCTTTATTTTGAAGTGGCCGGAATCCTAATAACATTTATTCTTCTCGGAAAGTACTTGGAGGCAGTCGCGAAAGGAAAAACATCGCAGGCAATCAAGAAGCTTCTCAGCCTTCAGGCAAAAACAGCTGTTGTTGTCCGTGGCGGTAAAGAAGTTGAGATACCCATAGAGGAGGTTGTTGTTGGGGACATAGTCTTAGTTAAGCCCGGCGAAAAAATTCCTGTTGACGGAATCATTATTGACGGCTGCTCATCCGTGGACGAGTCAATGATTACTGGAGAGAGCATTCCTGTAGAAAAAACAAAAGGGGACAAGGTCATAGGCGCAACTATTAACAAGGCTGGCTCGTTCCGCTTTAAGGCTACAAAGGTCGGCTCTGACACTGCATTAGCGCAAATCATTAAGCTGGTTGAAGAGGCGCAGGGAAGCAAGGCTCCAATCCAGGCTCTTGCTGACAAGATTTCAGCGTATTTCGTGCCGACAGTTGTTGTCATAGCATTGTTATCATTCTTCGCGTGGCTCCTTCTCGGTTTTGGATTTGGCTTTGCGCTAACAGCGTTTGTTGCAGTGCTCATAATAGCATGCCCGTGCGCGCTTGGCTTAGCCACTCCCACTGCCGTGATGGTCGGCACTGGCTTGGGGGCAGAGCACGGCATCCTGATCAAGAGCGCATCCGCACTCCAAACAGCACACAAGCTTGACACTGTCGTGTTTGACAAGACCGGAACCCTAACCCAGGGAAAGCCTAAGGTGACTGATATAATTCCCTTTGGCAAGCTAAGCGCTGATGAGCTTATCAAATACGCTGCAATAATTGAGAAAAGGTCAGAGCACCCTCTCGGAGAAGCTATTGTTGCAGAGGCAAAGCAAAAAAACATTAAGGTTAGCGACGCCGAATCATTCTTGTCAGTTACAGGAAAAGGCGTCAAGGCAAGATTTGAGGGGAAAACGCTGCTTCTCGGAAACAGGAGCCTGATGGCTGAGAGCAAAATAAGCGTGCAGGAGCATGAAGAAAGGATAAAATCGCTTGAGCAGGAGGGAAAGACTGTTATGATTATCGCAATAAACAACAAAGTCGCGGGCCTTATTGCTGTTGCTGACACGCTTAAAGAGCACTCGAAAGAGGCAGTTAAGGAATTGCAGCGCATGGGAAAAGAAGTCATAATGATAACAGGGGACAACAAGAGGACAGGAGAAGCTATTGGAAGAGAGCTCGGCATTAAGAGAGTGCTTGCAGAGGTTCTTCCAAAGGACAAGGCAAACGAAATAAAAAAGCTTCAGGAAGAGGGCAAAATTGTTGCCATGGTGGGAGATGGCATCAATGACGCGCCTGCCCTCACCCAAGCTGATATCGGAATTGCTATCGGCTCAGGAACTGACATTGCCATAGAGGCAGGAGACATTGTGCTGATAAAAAATGACTTGCGCGACGTTGTAATGGCAATAAGCCTGAGCGGTTACGCGATGAGGAAAATCAAGCAGAACCTGTTCTGGGCTTTCTTTTACAACAGCATAGGAATACCTTTAGCAACCGGAATACTTTACCCTTTCACAGGATGGCTCTTAAGCCCGATAATTGCCGGAGCGGCAATGGCGTTCAGCTCAGTCAGCGTAGTCACCAATTCGCTCCTCATGAAAAACTACAAGTTTGCCAAAAGCTAATAAATATGCAAAAAAAGTTAAAGCCAATTTTGTTGTGTTAAAAAATTATAAAATTTTTTAGTCCCACCCACACCACCCATGCACAAAAGCTCGTCACAATTAAGTCGGCTTTAACTTATAAAAAGGAACTTTTAAAAACAAAAGATAATATCTGATTAAATAAAGCTGATTTAAGATGAGAAGAAAACACATTATTTTTGCTTTGCTTATCCTTGCCATTTTGATTGCTGGCTGCACGGTAAAAGAAAAAGCGATTGCCAAACCAGAGCCTGTTGTTGAGGAGCAGCTTAAGAATAATTCTGTAAGCTCTGATGAGGGAATACCTATAGGCCGCTCAATAGGATTTCTTCCGCATGACTTCACAGTGCACACCACAGAAGGAGAGCTTTTCAACTTGAGGGAGCAGTCAGGAAAAAAGCCAGTCATTATCTACTTCATGGCGACGTGGTGCCCTTACTGCGCGAAGGATTTCAAGGCGCTCAGCGAAGTTATCAACGACTATGAAAATGATGTTGTTATAGTTGCTGTTGACGTTGACTTGAACGAAGGCATAAATGACTTGAAAAAATACAAGGAGCAGTACCCAAACCTTGAGGCTGTGAAGTTCGCGCCAGGCACTGCAGAAATACTTGCAGATTACAAAGCCACTGCGACAACGATTAAATATGGCATCGGAAGGAACGGCGTTATAATAAGGCGCGGCTCAGGAGCAATCAATGAGGCTGAGTGGGTTATGTGGCTTGAAGCCCTGATAAATTCTGAATAAAATGGTAAACTTTGCTTTCATAATGTTTGCGTTCAGCGCCGGCACAGCAGCTTTTTTTGCGCCGTGCTCAGCAACACTCCTGCCTGGCTACATAACGTATTACTTCTCAAAGAACGAGAACCAAGCAACGTTTTGGAAGTCAGGATTGCGCGGGCTCTTGTTCGGGCTTGGCACAATTCTCGGGTTTTTTGCTGTGTTCGGCATTGCAGGAGCGCTCATAATCTTGTTGGGCCAGGCTGTCAAGCAGTTCATCCCATGGGTTGCAATGATTTTCGGCGCTTTTCTTATTTTTGCTGGAGCTGCAATGCTGCTTGGCAAAGACTTTTTTGTAAAACTGCCAAAAATAATATCAAGGATGGATTCCAGCTCGTTCGTCTTCGGCATTGCATACGCGATTGCTTCTCTCGGATGCACTTTTCCGCTTTTCGCAACTGTCCTGCTGCAGGGAATAACAGACACTTCACTCATTGGAGGGCTTGCATCTTTGCTCGCGTACATTATCGGTATAAGCATCGTCATGCTTGGCATAACTTTCCTCACTGCTGTTTCAAGGGAATTCGTCCAGAAAAAAATCATGAAATTAATGCCCTATATTAAAAAGGCAAGCGCTCTGATAATAATTGTTGCAGGCGCGTACATGATTTATTACCAATTCTTTGTGATATGATTCTTTTAATTTTATTATCTAATCAAAGTATCTTTTTTGAAACTTATTATTATTAATATATGGTAAACATCCATATGAAAAAATTAAGGGGTGGCTAAAATGAGAAAAGAAGATAATGTAACACTGAGCAAGGCAAGCATTTGGAAAGGAGTATCAGCTGTGTTGGCAGTTCTTCTCATTATTTCAATATACACTGGAGGATTCGGAAGGGGCTCTAACAAAGCAGAAGATGTCAAGAGCGCAAAACAAGCACAGCCTCCTCCTGCAGCGCAGCCGGAACAGCCTGCTCCAAAACAACAGGTTGTTGACATGGAATCCTTGATGGATGATGACCCTGTAAAAGGAGACAAAAATGCTCCAGTAACAATTGTTGAGTGGAGCGATTTCCAGTGCCCGTTCTGCGGAAGGTTTTACAGCCAGACACTAGGCAAAATTTACAAGGAATACATTCAGACTGGAAAAGTTAAACTGGTTTACAGGGATTTTCCCTTGAGCTTCCACCAAAACGCGCAGAAAGCCGCAGAAGCAGCGGAATGCGCTGATGAGCAGGGCAAATTCTGGGAGATGCATGACATGCTTTTCGAGAAAGGTGTTGACGGAGGAGTCCCAACTTTTAAGAGTTATGCTGCGGACCTCGGCTTAGACTCAGAAAAGTTTGACAGCTGCCTTGACTCAGGAAAAATGGCTGCAGAAGTGCAAAAGGACATGAGGGACGGAGCAGCAGCAGGAATTACAGGAACCCCTGGGTTTGTCGTGAATGGCAAAATAGTGAAGGGAGCCCAGCCTTTCGAGGCTTTTAAGGCCATAATTGATGCAGAGCTTTCAAACTAATCTTTTTATTAGTCTTTCCAAACAATTTTCTTCTTTTGTTTTTTCTTTTTTGTTGCAAATACTTTTTCCGGGTAAAGTTAATTTTGTTGTGTTTGGAAATTACAATGCTTTGTCCCGCCCACACCACCTAAAGCACGAAAGCTTTCTCACTTAAGTTGACTTAATCATATAATTTCCGCAAGCTTTATTACTTTCCTTATTCATACTCTTAAGAAATGATTCCTTATGTTAATCGCAGGCAGATTGCAGAGCTTGACCGCTTGATGGTTGAGCACTTTAAGGTTTCTGTAGAGATGATGATGGAGCATGCGGGCTACAGGATAGCAGAGTTTATTAGGAAGAAGTTTCCCGGTAAGAAAAGAGTGCTTATATGTGTTGGCAAGGGCAACAACGGCGGAGATGGAATATCAGCGGCAAGGCATCTTAGGAATTTTGGCTACGAGCCTGTCTTGTTCTTAATGAGTCCTGATTTGACAAGGGAAGGATTGTCGCATCTTGAGATTGCGAGAATATTGAAAGTGCCTGAGCTGACGAGCGTTGAGATGCTGAAGCATGAAATAAGAAAAGCTGATGTTATTATCGACTGCCTTATAGGATACAACCTTAAAGGGGCTCCGAGAAAGGACTTTGTAGGAGTCATTAAGCTAATAAACCAGTCAAGCAAGCCGATCGTTGCTTGCGATGTGCCTTCAGGAATTGACACAGACAAAGGCGCTGTTCATGACACTTATGTTAAAGCAACTCACATCATATTTTTATCACTGCCTAAAATAGGTTGCAAAGATTTTCCTGCCGAAAAGTTTGTTGCTGATATCGGCGTGCCAAAAGAACTTTACTCAAAAATAGGTGTTAAGCCGGCAAATTATTTCAGAAAAAGCGCAATCATAAAAATATAAGGTTAAGCCGATTTTCTTGTGTTAAGAGATTGAAAAATTTTTAGTCCCACCCACGCACTCAGATAATTAATAGTTATTATAATCAAGTTGATTATATTTAATAAAATAATTTATCTTAAAAACTTTTATGCTTTTTACATCAACCCTAGGTGGCAATTGAACATAATAAGATTCACTATCACGCATTCCCATTTTAATTTTTAGCTTTTCGTTCGAAGAACTAGCTGTTTTCATTCTGTCCCTGTCCAAGAATTCCAAAGGAGGAGCTGATTTCCTAAT
>RFII01000089.1 GCA_003695265.1 Candidatus Woesearchaeota archaeon
AAAATAGTAAAATTTATATATTCTTTTTTTGACTTCTTCGATAAAACTTGTGTGGGAATCACACCCTTTAACTGATGATGGTAAAAAGAACAGATTTAGGAAGACGCGTAGCAGACCTAATGAGAAAAACAGGTAGAAAAATAATAAGATTTCCTTTACCAATGACCACAACCCTAGGATCCTTGTCATTAATATCCTATGTCGGGAGTGGTGATGAGAAAGCTTTAATCAGTGCTTTGAGCCTGGGTGCGATTGCTGATATGAGTAGGAGCATTGTGCTGAAATCACGGCTCCGAAGACTAAGATCTCAGGAATCAGAAATTGCAAAAGCAGTTGATACTGATTATTTAAAGGGAATAATTAATGCAGTTAGAGAATATTATGGTTATTCTGGAAAATGCACTCTCACAGAATTGCTTGAGGATCAAGGCGGAACTGCTGTTTTTCGTGGCGGCTACTTCATAAACCTCTCTTTTAAGTTTGAGGATGGAAACGAAGCAAGACTCTTCTTTAAGTATAGCAGATCAAATAAAAGTATTGGGCCAGAACTTACACCAATCCTTAGATCAATGGGGTATGACTTTGTTCCTAAAAGTTTCTTTCCATCTCAGCACACACGGCTTGACGCGCGCCACCCGAACAGAGGCCAATTTTATGAGCTTATGCAAGGCCAAAGCTTAGAAAAAATGTTAATGCTTGGAGAATCCTCAAGCATGAATGCTGACTCTTCTGGCAGGATCCCTTTAAGTGACATTTTCTCAAGAATGTTCAGTATTTACGCAGATAATCATTTAGTTGAAACTTCAAAGCACTTGCTTGAAAAATACAAATCACATAAGTCATTAATCAACTTAATCAAATCTCCCCAAGGAAAAAAATATGAGCATTTTACGAATATGCTTGACTCCGAATTTAGAAAGTTGTTTGAAAGTGCAGAAACCACACTTATTCACGGCGACCTTCATCAAGGTAACATAATAATTAATGATAACCTTCACATAATTGACTGGGATACTGCACAGTTGGGAATTCCTTATTATGATTTCTTCTACCTGGCTGTTATAACAGATTTTGATAGAAGCCAGAGCTTTGAGCAAGTGAGGGATCAATTTGTTAAGTTACAATCAGAGATTATGCCAGATATTAATCAACAACAATTGAAAATGATAGAATTTGAGACCTATTTATTAATGCTTGAGAGGTATTATAAAACAAGAAAATTTATTAAGGCAGACCACAAACACGAGTTGCTGCGATCGTGCAAATACCTTCTTGAGAGGGCAAGAAAATCTTTACAAGAATATATTGGGATCACTCATAATAACAAATTGTTAGAAAGTTTTGAGGAATTCTCTGAGAGAAGATACGCTCAGCTAAAAGATGTTCCTTTTGATCCCAGAGCAAGTGTTGCTTTCGCTTATGCAGTAAGTCTAACTCAGAGCAAAAAAGACAAAAGAGGATTAGCCAAGAAAAATCTTAAAACCCATCAGGCCAATATTGAGGAGATTGTTGTAATAGATGAATCTGTTAGAAGTCCTATCATAATGGATGCTGCCATTTTAGGAACTCTTGGCATTGCAGTCTTAGGAGCCGGCGCTTACAGTTATTTTTCAAACCAAATTGATTCAAGAAATTTTATTAGCTTAGTAAATAAAATAGCTCCAAAGATAGCTGTACTATTCGGTGCTGCTTATTGTGGCTACAACAGGGAGAAAGTTATTAATAAAATACGCAAAGCTTATGAGGGGATTATTGGGCTAAAGAAGAAACATTAATAGTTGAACCTGAAAGTCTTAATCGTTTTCGTCGCAATATCTAAATATTTGTCAAAATCTTTCTTTGTTGACGCGTAAGTTATTACAAAAGCGTACTTTTTCCCGTTCTTGTCAGCTTTTAACGTGTAATAAATAACTCCTTTAAAGTGGCGCTGGTCAATTTCGCGGAAGTAGGAATAATTAACCTTCACAGCCTTTTCCCCTCCGAGAGTTGTTAATTCAATTTCTTCCCATGGAGAGCCGTGACTATAGGTTATGGTGCCTGCGTCCTTGTAAACTTTATGGTTTAATTCCATGCTCGCATCAGCGTACTCCTCAACAAATGAAATATTGTCTGATACGTTCCAGTCAATGTTAATGTTGATGTTGTCCCTGTAAGGGTCACGATCACTCTCTAAGGGGCTGAGGAATATCACATCAACAGTGTCATTCATGTAATTGTTTATTGCTTCCCAATCAGCAGGGTAATCAATGCTTACAAGCCCTTGCGGTGACGTCCACGTTTTTGTCTGCCATAAAACAACTTTGTCAGTTACTTCTCTTGCAGAGCAGGCACTCAGGCTTATAACCATTAAAATCATTGCCAAAATTTTCATCTGCATGCAGTTTTTTGGTAAGAACTCTTATTTAAATTAATTGGTTTAACAATTCTCATACCTTAATGTTAGGGGTGGTATGGGTGGGGCTAAGAATTTTATAACTTCCCACAACCCACCAAATCTCCAACACAACAGAATAAACTTAACTTGAGAATAGAAAAACTTATAAGTCAAGGACTCCATTAATTTGTTTATCCTTACAATGAATATTGTCACACTAAAAAGAGGTGAATTAGTTGGAAGAGAAAATTCTTAATAAGGATCTTAAGATAAAGCCAAATCTTGAGAATTATGAGGAAGCTTACAGGAATTTTAACTGGCAGGATTATCATGATGAGCTTGAGTGGTGGGTTCCCGGAAAGTTAAACGCCGCCCATAACGCTGTTGACAGGCATGCCAATTCTTTCAGGAAGAACAAAGTTGCGCTGTACTGGGTAGGGCCTAATGATGAGAGGCAAAAATACACTTTCCTTGAATTAAGCAGGCTTTCAAACAAGTTTGCTAACGTGCTGAAAAAGCACGGCGTTCAGAAAGGCGACCGCGTATTCCTGTTTTTGCCAAGGGTTCCTGAAACGTACATTTCTTTTTTAGGAATATTAAAGACAGGCGCTATTGCAGGCACTCTGTTCTCGGCTTTTGGACCAGACGCTTTAAAAGACCGCCTGCAGGACAGCGGCGCAAAATACGTTGTGACAAACTCAGAGCTAAAGGAAAGAGTGTACAAAATTATTGGGGAGCTGCCAGAGCTTCAAAAACTCATAGTAATTGACACAAACCAGCCCGGCGAGCGCGAGATAAGCTTCTGGAACGAGATGAGCGAAGCCTCAGACAAGTTTGAATGCGAGCGCACAGAGCCTGAGGATTACGCTTTCATGCTTTACACATCAGGAACAACAGGAAAACCAAAGGGTGTTATGCACGCCCATTACGCTGTTCTCCAGCAGCACATGACTGCCAAATGGGTTCTGAACATTCATGAAGAAGACACTTACTGGTGCACTGCAGACCCAGGGTGGGTTACCGGCATAGCTTACGGCATTCTCGGCGTTTGGTCTAACGGCGCCTCGCAAGTAGTGTACGCCGGCAGGTTCAACCCTGAGAAATGGTACTCTATTCTGGAGGAGTTCAAGGTTAATATTTGGTACACGGCTCCTACAGCTATTAGAATGCTCCAAAGAAAAGGTGGCACAGAGCTAGTGAAAAAATATGACTTATCCAATTTAAGGGATATGTACAGCGTTGGCGAGCCGCTTAACCCAGAGGCAATAATGTGGGGGAAAGAGGCTTTCGGCTTAGTCTTCCATGACAACTGGTGGCAGACAGAATGCGGTGCTATGATGATAACAAACTACCAGTGCCTTCCAGTAAAGGTTGGGAGCATGGGAAAACCGTTTCCAGGTATAACAGCCTCAATCGTTGATGATAATGGGAACGAGCTTCCGCCAAGAGAGCACGGCAACCTTGCTATAAGGGCTCCTTGGCCGTCTATGATGCGGGCTTACTGGAACAAGGAGGAAAAATACAAGAAATCATTTGTTAACGGATGGTACATTTCAGGAGACAAGGCCTGGAAGGATGAGGACGGCTACTTCTGGTTTGAGGGAAGAGCAGATGATGTTATAAAGACCTCTGGCGAAAGAGTGGGTCCTTTTGAGGTAGAATCCGCTTTGGTTGAGCACCCCGCAATTGCAGAAGCAGGCGTTATAGGCAAGCCAGACCCTGAGAGGGGTGAAATAATAAAGGCTTTTGTCACCCTTAACGAGGGCTATGAGCCGAGCGACCAGCTAGTTGAGGAAATAAAGCAGTTTGTTAAGAAGCAAATGGCAGGCCACGCTTACCCGAGAGAAATAGAGTTCAGAGATTCCCTTCCAAAAACCAGGTCTGGAAAGATTATGAGGCGCGTCCTTAAAGCGCAGGAATTAGGCCAAGACATTGGTGATACTTCTACAATGGAGGAATACTAATTTTTATTTTTTTGCACAAATAAATTTTTTTATAATATCAAATATGATATTAAAAAACAGTTAAGGATATAATATTTTTAATTACCATAAAATTTATAAACTAGTTTATTAAAGGCTTTAAAATAATTAATATTTGTGGGGTGTTTTGCATGAGCAAGAAATCTTCAAAGAAAAAAAGCAATAATTCATTTTATATTGGCGTTGCTG
Source organism: Candidatus Woesearchaeota archaeon (assembly GCA_003695265.1). GTDB lineage: Archaea > Nanobdellota > Nanobdellia > Woesearchaeales > J072 > J072. The sequence goes on from RFII01000089.1 coordinate 4,546, forward strand.
TTCTGATAATAATCTTAGGCTTCTTAATATTCTACGGAAGGCCTTCTAACCAGTCTAATGTCAGTACAGGGAGCTCTAATGGCGCAACGTCTGAGCTTGAATCATCTAAAACTGAGGAGCAGTTCGGCACAGAATCCATAAAATCTGGCACGGCAAAGCTTGACTTTTACGTTATGAGCCAGTGCCCTTACGGAACTCAAGTTGAGGACGCAATAGCTCCTGTTCTTGACAAGTTTGGCGATGCAGTTGACTTCAGCCTTAACTTCATTGCTAATGAGAATCCTGACGGCACTTTCAGCTCTCTGCATGGCGAGGCAGAAGTAAAAGGGGATATTGTTCAGCTTTGCGCAATGAAGTACAATCCTGACAAGTACATGGATTTAATAACGTGCATGAACAAGAACGCAAGGTCAATTCCAAGCAACTGGGAGTCATGCGCTGAGGAGAACGGCCTTGATGTTGAGAGCATAAGGAAATGCTATGAAGGCGACGAGGGAAAAGAGCTTCTCTCTGAATCAATAAGAAAGTCGAACGCAATTCAAGCTAGAGGCTCTCCGACGATGTACTTGAACGGCCAGCCTTACAACAGTGGCAGAGATTCGCTTTCATTCACTAGAGCCATATGCAACGTGCTGGGCGATCATCCTGAGTGCGAAAACCTGCCTGCATGCGGATCAGATGCTGACTGCACAGCCCAGCCTGACAAGATAGGAAAATGTGAGAATCCCAATCAAGAAAATGCGAAGTGCGTTTACACTGATCCTGTTAAATTCACGATGACTGTTTTAAATGATGAGAAATGCACTTCTTGCAGCACAGCGCAAATAGAGGCAACGACAAAGCAGCTTTTCAAGGGTGTCAGCATAAGGCACGTTGACATAAGCTCTGATGAGGGAAAAGCGCTTGTTGAGAAATACAACATTGTTTTTCTTCCTGCTTTCATCTTTGATGAGGAAGTCACAGAGACAGCGCAGTGGAACTCTAACCCTAGGCTTGCGAGCGCTTTTGAAAAGGTTGGTGACAAATACAAACTCAAAGATGAGGCGACAGGAGCAAGCCATTACGCTGATGAGGAAAAGCAAAAAGAGTTCCTTGAGTCAATTGGTGTTAAAACAGGCGACAACAAGCCGCAGATTGATTTCTTTGTTATGAGCTACTGCCCATATGGTAACCAGGCAGAAGAGGCCATAAAACCTGTTTATGAGCTCTTGAAGGGAAAGGCTGATTTTAAGCCGCATTACGTTATTTACAGCAATTACCGCGGTGGTGGCCCCCAGTACTGCTTTGATGATGAGTCAAAGTACTGCTCAATGCACGGCATTGTCGAATTGCATCAGGACATAAGGGAATTCTGCGTTTACAGGCACATGGGTGAAGCTGAATGGTTTGAATTCGCAACTAAAATGAACAAGGAATGCAATTCGCAGAACGCTGACACTTGCTGGGAAGGCGTGGCTGACAGCCTAGGTCTTGACAAGGATGTCATAAACGATTGTTTTGCAAATGAGGCTTTAGACATTCTGCAGAACGAGTTTGAGCTGAACAAGGCATACGGCGTCAGCGGTTCGCCAACAATTTTCATTGACGGGCAGAAGTACGGCGGCTCAAGAACACCTGAAGGATTCAAGTCGGGCTTATGCAATGCTTTTGAGGACGCGCCAGAAGAATGCAATGAAGCATTAGAAGGAGCTCAGCAGCAAGCCTCGGTCCCAACCGGCGGAGGGTGCGGCGCTTAAATAGCTTATTCTTTTTTATAAAGTAGACGAGGCTAAAACTATGACCTTTAGGTCATGGATACAGCCTCGTCTACTTATTCCAAAAATCGACGGCAAAAAACTGCAACCTTTAGGTTGCAGAATGGCCGTCGATTTTTGTTATATTATTCCTGTTATTTTTAGTATAAAAAAAACATAAATTAGTAAGAACATCCCCCCTTCCCACTTGTTGATTTCCCTGTTCTCGCTGAAAAAATAGAAGAGGATTGTTGTGCCTATCAGCATTGGCAGCCCGAACTGAATAATCTGATCACTTATTCTTAAATCGCTTATCAGGCCAGGTATTCCGAAAACGACAAGTATGTTGAATATGTTTGAGCCTATTATGTTTCCAAAAGCTATTTCAGGATGGTTTTTTCTTGCTGCTGCAACTGTGACTGCCAGCTCAGGGAGAGATGTTCCTAAGGCTATAACACTTATTGCAATGACATCGCTTCCAATATTAAGGAGCTCTGAGAGCCTTATTACTGCAACAATAGTATATTTGGACCCAAAATAAATTCCGAGCCCGGACAAAATTAAGATTATTGGCAATAATAATGGAACGCTCCACTTAATTTCTTTTTCTGCTGTTTGTGTTAACTCCTTTTTGCGTTTGCTTCCAAGATACACCAAGTAAAAAGAATACACTGCCAAGCATATTATTGCATCTCCCAACGAGAATTTCCTGTCAAGCAGCATCATACCAACAAGGAATGTGGTTCCTGTCAAGAAAGGAAGGTCAGTCTCAGTCAAGTCGAATTTCACCCTCATTTTCTTGCTTACAAGCGCAGCAATTCCAATAATCAGCAAGATGTTTGCAATGTTTGAGCCGACAACGTTTCCTGCAACTATTTCGCTTGATCCTTTCAAGACTGACCATATTGCAGAGCTTAGCTCAGGAAGAGACGTTCCTAAGGCTACGATTGTGACTCCAACTATGAAAGGTGACACGCCCAAGATTACTCCTGTTTTCTTAGCAGCATCCGTAAAGAAATCAGAGCTCTTTATTAATACTGCAAGGCATAGTATTAATATAATAATCCAAAGCAAAATTATTAACATTTTATTCTGTATTCTTGCTTTTTTTTGATTGCTCTCTTGATTTTGGTTTCTTTCTTAATTTCTCACGAAATTCTTTTATCTTGCTTATGTGAATCTCAGGGAAAAAACTTGACCTATAATCACATTTGTCACACTTGTACTCTTCCCTGAAAATTCCTATTATGTTTGCCGGGCTGAGCCTTATTGAGCCGCATTTCGGGCATATGAGGACTAACTGGTGTTTTGCGAATTCCCTTTTCTTTTTTACCAAGACAACCCAATAAAATATTAGTAGAAAAATAATAAGTGCCGCAGTGTTTGCCAATAATCTTATGATGTTACTCATCTTAAAGCTCGTCACGCAACCGCATTAATTTTTTTACGTTCTGATTATTATCACTAATAAACTTCCTTATCTTCAGCCTTATTTGCTCATCATTTGTTTCAGGCACGAGTTTCTCAAACTGCTTGACAGAATTTTTTTCTTTTTCATACAAAAACATGACAAAGTTTTTTATAAACTCAGGGTCAGAAGGGTCTGCCTCAAAGTATGTTTCTGTTTCTAAGTCCTCCTCGTACGTCTTTTCATCCTCTCTTTCCTCAAATATGTTAAGGCATGCTTTTATGTGTGATTCTTTGTTTGAAAGAAACTCTTTCAGTGTTTCCTTTGCTTCCTTATTATTCACTTTATCAATGTATTTTCGTAAGTAGCCAGCTGTTTCCTCCTCTGTTTGAATTATTATAATCATAACATTTGTTGTTTCATCAGTCATGATCCTGTTGTGTTAAAATGTGTTTATAAATTTTGTTGAAAAATAGAAAACTTAATAAAGTGTTACTATCTAAAATAAATAAAAGAGGTGCTAACATGAATGCTGGCATTCATTTCCTTGCAATAACATTAATTCTTGTTCTGGCACTAATAGGGTTAGACTACATGGACTTGTCTGGTGGCATAACTGGTTACGCCTTAAAAAATGTGCCTTCACTCGCGTATGTTAGTGCTCAAAATCCTGATTCTCCACAAAAACCTGTGCTGTTCGTGAAACCAAAAACAGGCAGTGTATCTGAGTCAGAAGCAATGCCTAAGAAACCTCTTAAATTAAGTGTTCCTAAATCAAAAAAAGAGTTTAGGGGGGGTTACACAATAATTGATAAGAATAATAAAGGAGGGAAAAAGTTGTCTGATAATGTTATTATAGCAGGTAACCCAAACACTTATAAGTTTAATGATGGCAAATCCTGGTTTTTTTCAAGGCGTTTAAAAATGGACTTGAAAATCAAGAGGATTTTCGAATCCTTTCTCGGTTTTAAAAAAGAGATCAAGCCAAGAAACAATGTTGTTTTAGACACAGACGGCAAACATGGATCCATTTTTAGGAGTGGCACAAAAACGAAGTCAATATCATTTTCTAACACTGCAACTAAAGTAGTAACGCCAGCAAACAGGATTGTTAAACCGTCGAGCAGGCGCGTTTCCCACTTTGAGCCAAAAACAGCAGTTGCAACAAGAGTTGCAGAGAATTCTTATGTGTTGTGCAATGATTATGACGGACCTAGCTTCAGGTCAGCAAGTTTCTGCGAGGACAGGAATGGTTATCATTATGACACGTGCAATAATGAAGGGGCTGTTGATTACGTTTGCGAGAATGAGCTTTGCGTAGAGAGAAACATGAAATGTAGTTGCTCTTCCGGCATGTGCATATAATTAGTTTATAATAAGAAATAATAAAATAAGAAATAATAAAATAAAAAAGCAGAACTTATTCTGTTTTCTCTTCTTCAGATTCAGAATCTTCTGATGTTTCTTCTTGCACTGATTCTGTTCCAGTCTCTTCTGAAGGTTCTTCTTCAGCAGTAGCTTCACCCTCACTAGCCTCTGCTTCAGATTCTGCCTGCTCTTCCTCAGCAGGAGCTTCAGTTTCCTCTTCTGTTGTTTCTTCACTGCTTGTTTCCTCTGCTCCTGCAGTGGGTTCTGAATCAGAACCTCCTTCTGATCCTTCAGCTGAGTCTGAACAAGAGCATGTTGAGCAAGTGTCTTCTTTTGCTTCCTCAGTGCTTTCTGTCTCCTCTTTCATCTCTTCAGTTTCTTGTGGCTCGTTCATTTCTTCATCTGTCATTCTTTATAACACCTCCATTAATTCAAGTGTAAAAATAAGTTTTTACCTCTCATATATAAAGATTTTGGCTCTGAATGAGAAATCTTTTAAATGAGTTTTTATTCCTCTAACTAATGTGTGGAATAGTTGGTGTTTTGAAGAGAAAGAATGCGTTTGACCTTGTAAAAAAAGGGCTTTGCTTGATTAAATACCGCGGCTTAGACGGTTTTGGCATTTATGGTGCAAAAATTCAAAAAGTTGGAAGCATAGCTTCTCTTAAACGAGACTCTTCTGATATAATAATAGGCCATTGCCTTCATTCTGTTGTTAATCATGTTCCCCAGCCATTTAAGGGGAAAGGTGTTTTTTTTGCGAATTGCGAAATCTACAATTGGGAAGCGCTCTCAAAAAGATTCAGGTTAAATGCGAGAAATGATGCTGAAGCTTTTTTTCTTATGCTTGAAAGCAAGGAGATAAGTGAAGTGCTTGACTGCGTTGATGGTGTTTACGCTTTTTCATACCTTTTAAACAACAAGATTTACCTTGCTAGAGACATACTCGGCGTCAAGCCTTTGTGGTACAGCCATTCTGACGGCTTTGCTTTCGCCTCAGAAAAAAAGGCATTGGAAAAAATGGGTTATTTTGACATAATTGAGCTTAACCCCAGAAAAATTCTTGTTTATAACTTGAGCAATGATTCTGTCGCATTTGTTGAAAGGGATTTCTTTCGCACGACTCCAGAAACCAGTTCTTCGCTTGATGAGATAGAGAGAAAGCTTGAGCTCTTAATCACAGAAGCTGTCAGGAAGAGAATTCCTTCAAAAAAATTCGGGGTGCTGTTCTCAGGAGGCATTGACTCCACTGTCATTGCGAAAACATGCAAGAAGCTAGGCGCGGACTTCACCTGCTACACAGCAGTCCTTGATGACCCTGCGCTTAAAATTCCTGAAGACCTTGTTTACTCAAAAAAAGTTGCTAAAAAGCTTGGGCTAAAGCTTAAAATAATAAGGATAAAATTGTCAGACATAGATTCTATTTTGAAAAAAGTCGTGCCATTGATCGAGGACACCAATGTCGTCAAGGTTGGCGTTGCACTAACTTTTTTTGCCGCATGCAAAAAGGCTTCTGAAGACGGATGTAAAGTTATTTTTTCAGGGCTCGGCGCTGAAGAGCTGTTTGCCGGCTACCAGAGGCATAAAAACTCGCTGGAGCTTAACAAAGAATGCGTTTCCGGTCTCTTAAAAATTTATGAGAGAGATACTTATAGGGATGATGTTATAACAATGGCCAATAATCTTGAGTTAAGAGTTCCTTTCCTTGACAATGACCTTGTAAGCTTTTCACTTAAAATACCTGCACAATTCAAGCTTAAAGACAACTGTGAGAAATGGGTTTTAAGAAGGGTTGCTCAGAGGATTGGGATTCCTGAAGAGCTCTGCTTTAGGAAGAAGCGCGCAGCCCAGTACGGAAGCAATTTTCATAAGGCATTGCAGAAACTTACAAGAAAGGCAAAGCTGAAGTACATTAGCGAGTACCTTCTTAGGTTTTACCCAACACATAATGTTCCTCTCGGCGCTTTAATAAGTTCTGGAAAAGACAGCTTATACGCTATGTATGTCATGATGCGCCAGAATTATAAGATTAATTGTTTGATAACAATAAAAAGCAAAGCTCAAGATTCTTTCATGTTTCACACACCAACAGTTGATCTTGTAAAGCTGCAGGCAGAAGCCATGGGCCTGCCCCTAATAGAAAAAGATACGACAGGAGAAAAAGAGTCAGAGCTTAAAGACCTTAAGAAAGCGCTGTCAATGGCAAAGAACCAGTTTGGGATTGAGGGTGTTGTTAATGGAGCGTTATTCTCGAATTATCAAAGAGAACGTATTGAGAGGGTTTGCGATTCATTAAATCTTAAAATATTTTCTCCTTTATGGCATTTAAACCAGGAGTCTGAGATGCGTGAGATTCTAAGAGAAGGCTTTGAGTTTGTTTTCAGCAGCGTGGCTGCTGACGGCCTTGACAAGTCATGGATTAACAAGATTATTACCCACACTGATGTGGACAAGCTAGTGAGGCTAAACGCAAAAAACAGCATTAATGTATCAGGAGAAGGAGGTGAATTCGAGACTCTTGTTTTAAACGCGCCAATGTTTAAGAAAAGAATAAGAATTGAGGACTTTGAAATAGAAGAGGATGGTCCTAATGTTGCGAGGCTTGTTGTTAAGAAAGCATCTCTGCAATAATAATATAATAAATCTTGATTTTGTTCATATAAAAATCTTCCCACTGGTCACAAAGCTAAGTAAGATTTTTATACTCCCCTATGTTTTAGGATGAAACATGCCAGTTTACTCTCACTCAAAGCTAAGCACTTTTGAGCAGTGCAGGCTAAAGTTTAAGTTTAATTATATTGACAAGATAAAGACTGAGATAGAGCAAACAGTTGAGGCTTTCCTAGGATCATTAGTTCATGCAACCCTGGAAAAGCTTTACAATGACTTAAAATTCCAGAAAATTAACTCATTACAAGACCTCCTCGATTTCTTTAATAAAGAATGGGAAAAGAATTGGAATGATTCAATACTTATTGTGCGGGATGAGTATGACAAGGAGAATTACAGGAAGATGGGTGAGAAATTCATAACTGATTATTACAACAGGTTTAAGCCTTTTGACCAGGACAGAACGATAGCCACTGAGCAGCATGTCATAATAAACATTGGAGATTACACTGTTGAGGGTTATATAGACAGGATTGCTGATGAAGGCAACGGCGTTTACGCAATTCATGATTACAAAACATCCAACACTCTTATGACGCAGGACAGGGCTGATGAGGACAGGCAGCTCGCATTATACGCTTTAGCAGTTAAGGAGCTTTATAAGGACTGCAAGGAAGTAAAGCTAATCTGGCATTTCCTCGCGTTTGACAAGGATGTTGTCTCAAAGAGGACGGACGAGCAGCTTATGAAGCTTAAATCAGAAATAATAAGCCTTATTAAGCAGATTGAGAACAACACAGATTTTCCGCCAAGCGTTTCAAGGCTTTGCGACTGGTGCGAATTCAGGCCCATCTGCCCGCAGTTCAAGCACCTTTTTGAGCTGGAAAAAAAGGAGCCAAACGAATTCTTAAGCGACTCAGGAGTAAAATTGGTTAATGAGTATGCTGAGACAAAAGAGCAAATTGACATGCTTGAGGAGAAGCTTGAAAAAATAAGGGAGGCCCTTGTTGCATTTGCGAAAAAGGAGAATGTTGAGCAGGTTTTCGGCTCAAATGTCATAGCCTCTATAAAGGAATATCCTAAGCTTAGCTACCCAAAAAGAAATGATCCCCGCCAAAAAGAGTTTCTCAGTACAATAAAACAGGTTGGATTGTGGGGTAAATTAGCCACTGTTGACGTTTACGAGCTCACAAAGATGATAAATAGGGGAGAGCTTCATGAAGATATAATCAAGTTGCTGGAAAAATTTATTGACAGGGATAAAATCCAGAGGGTTAGCTTGAAGAAGAAATATTAAACTTATCAATTTGTTCTGATATAAAATGTTAATTAATGCTTAAAAGAATTTGCTTTTTCAGATATTAGCTTAATTGAGATGAGAATAAGTTTTTGTGCAAAGAGCAATGTGGGCAAGACTAAAAAAATTTGCAAGCTTACAAAAAACAAAATTAATCACATATAAAAGCATATATTTACTACTAAGCAAGAAAACAAATGTTTAAATATAATAAAGCACATAAATAGTTTTTGTTAGGTTTTAGTGTGGGTGGGGACTATGGAGCTTCTGAACGTGTTTGATTCTATAGATTATTTAGAGCCAAAATGCCCAAAGTGTGGTATTGTTCTAGATTACGGCACAAACACAAGGTATGATGAGAAGCTAAAGTCGCACAAATGTCTTAGCTGTGGCACAAAGCTTGAATAAACCTTTTCTCCATAGAAATCTATTTAAATCAATTGTTAATTTCTTATTGCGTTATGTCAAAAAAGTACGATCCGCATGAAATTGAGCCCAGAATATTGGATTTCTGGAAGAGGAACAGAACGCACGAGAAAGCCAAGAAAAAAGGAAAAAAATATTATTTCTTAGATGGACCACCGTACACTTCAGGAAAAGTACATATAGGGACTGCTTGGAATAAGGCATTAAAAGACTGTGTTCTTAGGTATAAGAGAATGAAAGGTTTTGACGTTTGGGATCGTGCAGGGTATGACATGCACGGCCTGCCAACAGAAAATGCAGTCGCAAAAAAATTTGGGCTTGAAACAAAAGATGACATAATAAAATATGGTGTTAGGAAGTTCGTTCAGGAATGCGAGAAGTTCGCAGTAAGCAATATGAGAGTGATGAATGAGGATTTTACGCGATTGGGTGTGTGGATGGATTTCAAAAATGCTTACCAATCAATAAAACAGGATTTTATGTCAGGAGAATGGTGGCTGATAAAACAGGCGCATAAGAAAGGCAGATTATATGAGGGTCAGAAAACAATGCATTGGTGCGCTCATTGCGCAACAGCACTTGCAAAGCATGAATTAGAATACAAGAATGTGAAGGACAATTCTATCTTTGTAAAGTTTCCGGTTGTTGGAAAGAAAAATGAATTCCTTATAATCTGGACAACAACTCCTTGGACAATTCCTTACAACCTTGCTGTTATGGTTCACCCTGACTTTGATTATGTTAAGGCAAAGGTGGGTGATGAGATTTGGATTGTTGCAAAAGGGCTCTCAGGAGTTTTCCTTGGGAACTTTGCCGGGAAAGAATACAAAATAATTGAGGAGTTCAAGGGCTCTGAGTTGGAAGGATTGCACTACCACCACCCATTTGAAAAATACATAAAGGATTATGAGGAGATAAGAAAGAAATCAGAAAAGCTCCATTCAGTAGTGATGTCATCTGAGTACGTTGACCTTAGTGGAGGAACAGGCCTTGTTCATTGCGCTCCAGGATGCGGTCCAGAAGATTATGAAGTTGGTTACAGGAATAACCTGCCTCCTTACAACAACCTTTCTGAAGAAGGTGTTTTTCCAGAACACATGGGAAAATTCAAAGGATTGGTCGCGAAAAAAGATGATAACAAATTTATAAAGGCGCTTGAGGATGAGAATGTTTTGATAGCGACAAGCGAGATAGAGCATGATTACGCGCACTGCTGGAGATGCCACGCTCCAGTAATTTTCAGGACAACAACGCAGTGGTTCTTCAAGATTGAAGACTTGAAGGAAAACATGCGGGAACTGAACAAGTCAATAAAGTGGGTTCCTGACTGGGCTGGCTCAAGGCAGTTTGATTCGTGGCTCGAAAACCTTAGGGACAATTCGATAACAAGGCAGCGGTTTTGGGGCACTCCAGTTCCAATATGGAAATGTAATAAATGCAAGAATTACGAAGTTATTGGATCTATTGGTGAGTTAAAAGAGAAAGCGGGTTTTATTCCAGAGAACATTCACGTTCCGTGGATTGATGAGGTTACTTTTTCATGTGAGAAATGCAAAGGCGAAATGAGGAGAATTCCTGACATACTTGATGTTTGGATTGATGCTGGCACGACTTCGTGGACGTGCCTTGATTTCCCGCAGGAGAAAGAGCTTTTCAAAAAGATGTTCCCGCCTGATTTTATACTTGAAGGGAAGGATCAGATCAGAGGATGGTTCAACCTTTTGTTTGTCGCGTCCATGATTGGGCATGAAAGCATAGCTTACAAATCAGTCTATATGCACGGCTTTGTTCAAGATGCACAAGGCCGCAAGATGTCAAAGTCATTGGGGAATTATATTGTGCCTCAGGAGGTTATTGACAAGTACGGCGCAGATACTTTAAGGTATTACACGATAAGTGGGGCAAACCCAGGAGTTGACTTGAACTATAATTTTGATGACATGCGAATAAAAAGCAAAAACCTACATATTCTCTGGAACCTGCACAACTTTGTAATTGACTTTGCTAAAGAAGTAGGGATTAATCCAAGTACGACAAATAAAGCACGCTTAGACACAGAAGAGAAGTACATTTTATCAAGGCTAAACTCAACCATAAAAAATGTGAATGAATTGTTTGAGGATTACAAGCTGAACGAGGTTCCTCTCAGGATAGAAGAACTTTTTTTGGATTTAAGCAGGACTTACCTGCAGCTCGTGAGAGAAAAGTCAAGCTTGGGGAAAAAAGAGGAAAAACAGGCAGTCCTATATACAACATTTAAAGTGTTGCTTGAAACATTAAAGCTTTTCGCACCTGTATGCCCATTCATAACAGAGGAAATTTATCAAAATCTCAAGAAAGAGTTTAACCTGAAAGAGGAAAGCATTCACTTCTTCAGTTACCCAACACACGATGAAGGCTTGATAAATGAAAATCTCGAGAAAGAGTTTGATATTGCAAAAAGCGCAATACAAGCAATACTATCAGCAAGGGAGTCAGCGCAGCTCGGCGTCAGGTGGCCGGTCAGCAGCGTTGTTTTTGTGAGCGAAGATGACAATGTGAAAAGCTCGTTGGAGGTTATGGAGGAGATTATTAAAACGCAGACAAATGTTAAGAATGTTGAGGTAAGAAGTGGTTTCGACAAGGTAAAGTACTCATTGAAGCCAAGCTCAAGGTTCTGGCAAGAATTCAAGGAAGACAGCCATAAGCTGGCTGAGCACATAAAAAAGATGGACGCCCAGAAAACAGCAGCAACAGTAGCAAAAAACGGGAAAATGCCTGTTACAATAGGCAAAAAGGAATATGTTATCAAAGAGGAACACTTAGAGATTGAGAGAAGCGTTCCTGAGCCTTACAAAGAAGCAGAATTCAGAAGTGGATTTGCCTACTTGGACTGCAGAAGGACAAAAGAACTGGACGCTGAAGGATTCGCCAGAGAGATAATGCGCAGAATCCAGAATGAGAGAAAGAAAGCAGGCCTGAAAAAACAGGATGAGATACACTTGTTTATTGAAACAGATGATGAGACAGAAGAAATGCTGAAAGCATGGCAAGACACAATAAAAGAAAAGGTCGGCGCAACGACCCTGACTTTTGGCGCTCCTCATGAGAGATTCACTAATTCTAGCGAGGAAAAAATAAAAGGTAAGAAAATAAAAATATTTTTTTAGAATAAGATTAAAAAAAGTAGAATTTTTTCCTAAACCCAGCATTCAGCATTAGCTGATATGCTGGGCCGTGGTATGAAAGACTTGTTTAAATCATACACCCCAAAGAGAGAATATTAATGCAGACTTATATATATTTTTTTCGCTTTTTCAAACCGAAAAGTATAAATAGGAGCATGTCTCATTAAATGATACGCACAAAGACCAATGGGGTGGTATTTATTCAGAAAACTTTTGAGCGCTCGCTAAAGCGCTGGGGCAATTCACTTGCGATTACAATAGATTCTAACACCGCGAAAAGCATGTGCCTTCAGGAAGGGGAAATATTAAGGATTACGATCGAGAAGCTTGTGTATGACATGAAGCAGAAATTAATTGATGACCTCAGATTCCTGAAGGCCCAACCACCTTACAAAGATATGAAAGATGAGGAAATTCTAAAGGAATTATTAAAGGAAACCAAGATCTCTGGATAGGATTTTTTTATTAATCTTAAAAAATTTTAACAATGGGGCAACGCCCCCTTGAACCCCCTCTTTAGACGGGGTTCCAAAGGGGTTGGACCCCTTTGCAGAATATTTTAAAATTTTCAGAAGATTTAATAGAAAACTATTTATAAGCAATTCTTCATAAATTCATTTTGATGAAAAAGAAAACAATCTCAAGAGACACACCGCTTCTTAGCATAACGCTGCGCAGATATGAAAAGCCGAACAGCCTTGAGGGCAGAGAGCTTCTAAGAAAGCTGTGCTTATCACTCGGATTATTACAGCCGGGCGACTCAAGGGATGTTATTGTTGATGTCTTGCATGTTCTTTTGCTGGCAAGAGAAAAGCAGGAGCTGATAAGCGCAGAAGAAGTTAGAAGAAGAGTTACAGAAATTAGAAAACAGCAGAACCTACCTATGATTGGAATTGCCTCACCAAATATAAGGAGGCAGTTAAGAAGACTAAAAGACTCGTTTCTGATTGAGAGGGTCGTGAATGATTACAGAATAGCAGAATTCTCAGAACTTTCAGAGATATTTGAAGAGAAAATAGAGAAGTTCATGTTTCCACAAATAGTGAAAAGAGTGAAAGAATACCTAAAAGCAGTTGATGAAAGACTCTAAGCTTTGCTCGGGTGGCTGTGCAGAACACTTCTCGCAATATAGCATGCGAACGTGTTCATATTAATCATTTTCTCAACAATCTTTGTTATAAAAATGTTCTTGTTGTCAATGAGGAATGCCTCGCAAACATTCATTAGGTTTTTCTTCCTTGACAAGACCTCATCAGCAATTTTGTAGTCCTGACTATACAACGCTTTCATTGCCGTGAAGTACTGGTTCGAGATAAGCTTGAAAAGGTTCAACAACTCCTTTTTATTGTATTTCTTTTCGAGTATTGTGCAGTACTTGCAGATTCTCTTCACCTGGTCTGCTATGTGCTCAATCTTCTCAGCAACATGATACATGTAAAGAAGCTCAATATAAGTCATGTCAAAAATTTTTGCCATCTGGGGGCGCTGCATTGCCTTGAAGACAAGCTTATAAACCAGGATTGTAAGCCTGTTCACATCATGGTCGCGGTCAGCAACGTGCTTCTGGTTGTCAATGCCTTTCTCAATACAGATTTCTGTGTCAAGAACCATTGACCTAGTTATATTATCTATGCGCCTTATAATTGATTTTATAGAAACATCCTTAACATCAAGGAAGTCTTTTGCAATTATTTTTGTTGATGTCTGTTCAAGAATTTCCATTCCGACCAAGCCGTGTATTATCGATCTTATCTCCTTTGATTTCTCCTTTAATTTTTCTCCTGTAATTATTATTGTGTTGTAGTTGTTTATGTAAGCAGCAATGATTAAGTCATAAAGTGTTAGTATCTTCTCATTTGCTGAGATTGTGATTTCAGAAGGCTTTTCGTTGTTTGAAGAAAGTTCGGGGCTTAGAATAATCTCGTTTTCGTTTTCCTCGATTTGAATTGTGTCACCTTTCTCCAGGTCATGCCTTTTAATCCATTTTGAAGGCAAAGAAACAACGAGAGATGAATTTCCAAATTTTATCAGTTTTCTATAAACCATATAAATACCACCCCTTAAAGCATATATTTTATATGATACATATGGAAAGAGTATATATATTTAAATGTTTCTATAAATCGAATATAGGAGATAAAATAATAGGGGGGTGGTAAAATGTCAAAAACTCAAGACTACGAGTTTAGTCTTCCAAGGGAAGATAATGACATTTACACCGAAGAGGGTATGGAAGAGCTTGTTGAAGACGATGAGATTGATGCTTTTGAAGCAGCCTTCATGAGAGGCTACATGGACTTATGGATTTAAGCAAATATTATATATAAAAAGAGAAAAAACGAATTTATGAGTATATATGAACCAAGAGAGGATTCGTTTTTGCTCAGGAAACATGTGGAAAGGATTGCAAAAGGAGAAGTCCTGGATGTTGGGACAGGTTCAGGGATATTAGCCGAAGCCGCCTCAAGAAATGCTGAATGGGTTTTAGCCACAGACATAAGTTTAAGCTCTTTATTTTTTGCTAAGAAGGGTGGGGTCAGAGCAAAAAACATCGCCTTTCTCTGCTCTGACCTTTTTTCTTCTATCCAGAACGTTTTATTTGATGTGATAATCTTTAATCCGCCTTACCTTCCTAATGATAATAATGTGAGAGACATTGCTCTTGACGGCGGGGCAGAAGGATACGAGCTTATAGAAAGATTTCTCAAAAAAGCAAAATTTTTCTTAAAGAGTAATGGAATTATATTAATCGTTTTCAGCTCACTAACAAAAAAAGACAAGGTAGATTGGGTGATAAGGAGGGAAGGATACTGCTATGAGTTATTAGATAAGAAAAAGCTGGACTTTGAAGAGCTATATGTTTACAAGATTAATTATTTATATTAAACATTTTTCTTTATTAGCATGAAAGTGGAAAAAAAGGAATACTTCGCTCATGGAAAACGCGGCGTCATACACACAGGGTTTCTAAACGGGAAAAAAGTGGCTGTAAAAAGCAAAAGGGAAAGTAGCGAAGCAAAAGGCAGAATAAAGAATGAGGCTGTTTTCCTAAAAAAACTAAACAAGCACGGCATAGGGCCAACATTTATTTCTTTTAAAGAAAACGAATTAATCTATGAATTTGTCAAAGGTAGATTCATAATGGATTTCTTTGAAAAAGCTTCCAAAAAGGATATCAGGGAAGTAATAAAGAATGTTCTCACCCAATGCTACAAGCTGGACTCTTTAGGAATAAACAAAGAGGAAATGCATCACCCTGTAAAAC
>RFII01000090.1 GCA_003695265.1 Candidatus Woesearchaeota archaeon
CACTTTATAACCCCTTTTTCCTCGTTGCAGTTGCTGTCCCTAATGTCAAATCTGGGCAATTTTCCCAAAATCATTCTCTCCTTTATTTTCAAGTACTCATCAATAGCTTCTGTTTCGCTCAAATTATAATTTCTTGAAAGGTAAGCAATGCCTTTTTCTTCGCTAAGCCTTGACACCTCAGCATAAGCCTTATTCACGATTGGGTCCCATTCGGCAAAGTACTCTATGTGATGCATTTTCTGAAGCATTTCCTCATAGATAATTACGTAGGATTCCTGTGGTTCGCAGAAGATCTTGTTTACGTATCTCTGCTGTATCTTGTTTTCTTTTGCTATTCTCAGGGCTTCGCTTTTGTTTGAGGTTATTATTTTCTTGAACAGATCCCAGGATGTTTTCTCAATAATCTTTTTTGCAGGCGTCCTGGCGCCGCAAACCAGAGTCCTTAGCAAACCTAGGCTCACGTTCTCGTCTTCTGACAAAAACATTTTTGAAATCAAGTAATTGGAAAAACCATCCCAAGATCCTCCATCCAGAATAGTTGCTCTCTTGGCATACGCCTGATAAACGTAGCCGTAATCAGGCCATCCTGCAATAATCGCGTCTTCAGATGAATTATGTCTTATTTCAGACAAAACGTTTGCAACAGCGTCATCCATTTCAGGCAGGGTGTACGACATTTTTTCTAAGTCAGCGTTAACAATGGCAAGCATGAGTATTCCAATAATCACAACAGAAATGTACTTTACGAGTGATTTGTAGCCGTAATCCCTTATTCTTGACACTACAATACCCAGGAATGAGCCTATAAAAACAGTGAACACAGGCCCGAAGAGCCTTGTAAACCTTGCTGCGAACAAGGAAACAACTGCTAGCGCAACTACCCATATGAGAAAAAACAACCTTTCTCTTCTTGTCTTTTTTAATAAACCATACGCAAAATATAATATTCCTCCTAAAAATATTAAAAGAATTAGGTATCCTCCAATTTGCTGAACTAAATTTGTTGACTGTAATTCTGACAATATTTGGAAGGGGTCAGGCCAAGTGCCGCTTTCTGACATTCCAATGTATTTTCTTAGTACAGATGTTCTTTTATGCTTTAATAAAAACATAAGCGCTCCAAGAAGAAAAACAGTAACAAAAACAATAAGGCCGCTCAGCCAAAGAGCTTTCTTCTTTTTTGCTTTTTGTACCTTTCTAAAAAGCATTAATGTAATATAAGTGGCTAAAAATGTTACGATAATAAATACAATGTAATAATAACCCCCACCCCATGTTTGCTTAAACAAGAAAATGCTGAGTAACATTGCTATTAGCCAAGCTGCTTTCATATAAACTTTTTTGTCGTCAAAAATTCTGAATAAGAAAAATATGATCAAAAAAGGGAAAAAAATGTTTAGTGAGTCTGTGTCAGGTATTCCTGCTATCTGCCCCCTTATGGCGATTGGGTGGATTGCGAAGAAGACTGCCGCTAATAACCCGCCGAAATTGTTGCTGAGCTTCCTGCCGAAATAATACGCGAAAGGAAACGTCAGAATGAATATTAAGACAGGGAAAAAAAACGCAACTCCAAGCAAAGTCACTTTTTTACTGAAGAAAGACGCTATTTTGAAAGCGTAAGCCATCATCCATGGGAAAAGGTTTGATTCAGCATATCTTCCTGCAGGAGGCGTTCTCAGAGTGTCAAAAGGCTTTCCTTCCTTTAAAGTTTCTCCTGGGTGGCCGTTCTCGACTATGTTTCCTGCCAGGCGGTAATAATAGTAAGTGTCGAACAAGTAAAGGTAAACGCTTCCAGAATCATCCTTGTAAATTTTCTTGTTTTCTTCTTTTAGGCGCTCTAATGTTTTTTTTGATTGCTCTGAGTTTAGGATTGCATCAATGTTTTTTTTGATTAGCTTTGCCTTTTCAGTGTCTGGCAGCATTGGGTACTGCTGCTCGACTTGCTTCACAATATCGTTTCTTACGTTCAGATAATAATTGTTGAACGTGAACTGGTCAATGAACTTCAGCCTGTAAGTCTGTGTTCTTAAGTAAATGCCGGCGCTGAAAGCGATTAGGAGAATTATTATTGTTATTGTGAGGTGGGCTTTTCTTGGCAGAGCCCTGCATTTTTCTTGTTTCGGCCTTTCTTCTTTGGTTTTCTTTGCTTTTTCTTCTGCTTCTTTTTTTAGCTCTGCCTGCTTTTTCAGTGTTGTTCCAATGTCTAAGTCCTCAACGTCCATTTGTTTATGGCTTTTTTTATTATTTATAAAGGTTGCTCCAGCGAAAGATTAATAAGTAAAATAAGTAACCTTTCATTTTATGAAATGCTTAGTTGTTGGGGGAGCTGGTTACATAGGAAGCCACGTTACTAAAAAGCTTTGCGAATTAGGCCATGAAGTGGTTGTTTTTGATAATCTTAGGACTGGCTCGGAAGAGAACGTTGATTCACGGGCAAAGCTTGTTGAGGGCAACATTCTTAACGAGGAGGATCTCGAAAAGGCTTTTTCAGGCAAGGTTGATTGCGTTTTTCATTTCGCTGCTTTAAAGGCGGCTGGCGAATCAATGAAGAAGCCTGAAGAGTACTCGAAAAACAATATTTGCGGCACAATAAGCCTTCTTAACGCAATGCTGAAGCACAGTGTTAATAAAATTGTTTTCTCGTCTTCTGCTGCTGTTTACGGCTCTCCAAAGTATTTGCCGATAGATGAGAAGCATCCTCTAAAGCCAGATAATTTTTACGGTTACACAAAGCTCGCTATAGAGCAGGTTTTGGAGTGGTACAGCAAGTTGAAAGGGTTGAGGTATGCTGCTTTAAGGTATTTTAACGCTGCTGGAAACGATTCTTCAGGGGTTTTGAAGGTTATGGAAAAGAACCCTGCCAATCTTATGCCTGTAGTGATGGAGGTCGCGTCTGGCAGAAGGGAAATTGTTGAGGTTTTCGGCAATGACTATGACACAAATGATGGTACAGGAATCAGGGATTACATTCACGTTGACGACCTTGCTGACGCGCACGTAATGGCTTTGGACTATATTGTGAAAAAGGGAAACCTTGTTGTTAATCTTGGCTCAGAGAAAGGTTACTCTGTGCTTGAGGTGATTAAGGAAGCTGAGAGGGTTGTTGGCCGCAAGATTCCTTTCAGGATTGTTGGCAGAAGAAAAGGGGATCCTGCCAAAGTTGTTGCTTCATCAAGGCTCGCTTTTGAACTGCTGGGCTGGAAGGCAAAGCTCGGCTTGAAAGAAATGCTTGAGACAATGTGGGATGTTTACAAGTGAGGTGCTTATTATGAGAATAATTGACTCGAAAGGAAGATTGTTCGGAAAGATTAACATAATTGATTTTTTCCTGCTTGTGTTCGTGCTGCTCATAATAATCCTTGGCATGAAATTTCTTAAGCCGAAAGAAAAAGTTGAGATTAGTTTGCAAATGGAATTAAGCAATCAGTCGGCATACATTGCAAAGAACATAAATGTGGGGGACATCATACTTGAGGATGATGAAAAAGCAGGGGAGATAACAGGCCTGACTTTTCTTCCTGCTTCTGGCACTAATAAGAACATAATAATTTCTCTAAAGCTCTTTGCTGACTCGAAAAATAACAAGTTATTCTTCAACAACCAGATGCTGAAAATTGGGAACGAGTTAAGCATTGAGTTAAAAGATGTAATTATTGAGGGGGTTATCTTACATATTAGCAAAAAGGAAGAGAGAGAATTTGCCAAAAAGAGGGTTACTGTCAAAATGTATAATCAGAGTTCTTGGATTGCTGATTTGCTGAGAATAGGTGATTCTGAATTATCCGGCGGTAAGGAAATTGCTAAGATAATTGACAAGGACGTTGAGCCTGCTGAAATGATAGTGATATCTCAGGATGGGGAAGTCTTTTTAAGGGAGCATCCCACCAACAAGGATATAACCTTAACTTTAGAGGTTGTCGCTGAGAAGGTTGGTGGCAGCTACTTTTTTCATGGAAGCGAGCTGAAAGCTGGAAATAACTTAATGCTTGAGACAAGCTCTATAAACGTGAATGGAGTCATTGTTGGTGTTGAATGATAACTCATAATTCGTTTGCTGTGAGGCTTGCGGAAAACGTTTCAAGTATTTACAGCAACAGTTTTTTCTCAAATTTCTTGAGCAATGCTTTAAATTTTATTAATAATTCTTATGATAATTCTTTCGTGAGATTGTTTTTTAGAAAAGCGGCTTTTTTCATTAGGGAAAGCTCTGTTGCTAAATGGCTTATGAGAGAAGAAGAGGAAATTGATGTTTTCAGCTCTAGCAAGTCTCTTGAGAAAGGAATCTCTGTTGGAGAAAGCGTTTTTTGCAGTGCTGAAAGCGCCTACAAAGAGAGCTTTGCTAACAATTTGGTTTCTGGTGTTGCTAAAGAGCTTGCCTCGAGGCCAGTGTTTTCTATTAGTTTAATACTGTTTGCGGCAGTAATCACTAATTCTGTTCTATGGTTGTTTCTCGGCGATTTTAAAGTGAGCGGATTTCTAGCAAGGCTTGCTCTGGCTCTTGCTTCATTCATTGGGTTATACTCCAAAAAATAATTGGTTGTTCTTTTTTTTAAGCCGAAAGATTGTTATGCTATTGAATTTCGTTCCTGCGCTTCATAAATCATGTCAAAGAACTTCTTTTTGATGAAAAACTTTTTCCTCAGCCTCTGCATTGCTTGCTCGAGGTCGATGAGAATCCACTCATTGTTTTTTTTCTGCTCCACTGCTTTTGAAATTAGCCCTTCCCAGTTTATGTTATTTTCAATTTCAAGGATTGTTTCAATGTCTTCATAATCTCTTTCCCTGCCGGTTATTGCTTTTAACAGAAGAAGCGTTTCCTTTGGCGGAATTAATAATGTGAGCTCTTTTTTGCCTTTGAAATCTATTCTTTCAGCAGCGTCTTCTTGCTCAAACGAGACTTTGAATCCAAAAATATTCCCTGCGAACAAGTCGAATCTTTCTTCTCCTCTTGTGTACATTCTCGGCTTGCCCTTGCAGGCTTTTCTTTTATCATCATATACTCCTGCTAAAGCCTTTTCTTTGTAGCCGAGCTTTTCAATCGCTCTTATGAAAGCTTCCATGTCACTCCTGTTTTTAAACACTAAATCAATGTCTTTGGTTGCGGTTTTGTATCCTGAGAACATCAGGGCTGTTCCGCCAACTGCCACGCATTCTAAGTCTTTTTCCAAGTACTCTGCAATTAGCTTAAATAGCTCCTCCTGGTCCTGCGTGTTAATCATTTTCTGTACCTTTTTGGCATTGCCCTTACTTTAAAATTTTTCCTTGCCTTTTCGTAAAGATCGCGCACTTTTCCTTTTATGCCGTGCTTCTTCGCCAGGTCAAAGAGCCTCTTCCAGTTCTTCACGTGCTTAAACAGGTGGCTTGTCGCTTCAAGGGTTCTAGAGTCTCCTATTAGTATGCCGTCAATAATTGCGTGCTCAACAGTGTAATTTCCGAACACCCTGTGCTTGAACTTCGGGACTAGTTTTTCCGGACTGTATTTGTTAACAACGCTGTAGAAGCCATTGCTCGGGAATTGTGGTGTTTTGTGGATGGTGTAAATTCGCTTTTGACGGCCGCCTCCTGTTACAGTAACATATCCCTTCTGCTTGAGCTTGGATAACTTGTTTAATGCTGCTTGCCTTGTCAGCCCTGTTTTTTTAGCAAAGGTTTCTATTGTGAATTTGCCAGTCCCCACCATAACAAGGTTATCCATAATAACTATTATATAAATTTTTCTATTTTTTGGTTATGTTAATCCTTAAGCTATGCATAAAACTGCCAAGCGCTTTGTTATTTTGTAATTAGTGAAGAAAAGTCAGTGATTTTTGGCGTTTTCATCGGAATCTTGAAGTTTGTGCTCCAAAAACCGTAATTGCTATGGTCGCCGAACATCCCAACTCCGTACATGCCATGGTCTGAGAGGATTATTAGTTTGTTGCATTTCTCTTTTATTTGAGCTGCCATTTCGTCAAGCTCGCGGTAAATCATCCTCATCATAGTCTTGTTCCCAAAGTTGAGGTGGCCTATGACGTCTGCAACGCTGAAATATCCTAGGACAAAGTCATGGTCTTCATTCAGCGCTTTGAAGAATTCTTCCTTTATTTTTTTGTGGTGCTCAAACGCGTCCTTATTGTACTCTTCTCTAATCTTTTCTTTTTCCTGCTCGTCTTCTGTTGTGAAGAAGGCTTTAAGCAGTTTTCTTGACCTCTCGTGCGCTTCCAAGTCGTAGCTGAATCCTGGAAGGTCTAAGACAACAGGGCTTTTGAAATGCGAGAAAAAAGTCTCTTTTAAATCCCATTTCTTGCTCCACATTTCCTTGTTGCCGTCTTCTAGCACATCCTTCTCCTTGTTTTTTCCTGTGCTGAACGAGCTCCACAGCACCATTGTCCTTGGCTGGCTGAACTCGCTTATGTCAGTCTTGCCGTAGTAGTCCTGCTTTAGGTTCTTGCAGTCAAACTCCTCCACTAAGTTGTATTCCAAAGCGTCTATTGCGAACACAACAATCATTTTTCCTCACCCATAATTATTATTCCGCCACCTGCTGTGTCAAGTCCCTTCTCAATAACAAACCTTCCCAGCTCTGGAGTTTTGTTAAAGTCGTCAACAATAATCTCCTTGTTTGTTTTTAGGATTACTTCTCCGACTTCCATGTTTCTCAGCTCAGAAGCGTCTTTTTCCAGTACCTCGAACGTTGACGAGTCAATCCTCTTCTCAATTTTTTCTATGTCGCAGCTCGCTTCTTCTGTCGCGCATTTGAGCGTGACTGTTTCCCCTTTTCTTAAAGGGTCTTTTGACATCCAGAACAGGTTTGCTTTCACTGTGCTCGTTACTATTGGCTTGTCTTCCTTGTCTGACAGCACCATTCCCCTGTCTATAAACGCCTTTTCTTTCGTGACGATTCCCGTGCTCTCGCCGCAAACTGCTTTCTTCTTGTCTGGGTTGAGGAATTCTTCAACGCTTGCTATAACAGCGTTTTCTTCTGTAGGCAATATCAAAACCTTGTCTCCCTCGCTTATAGTCCCTGCCTCAACTCTGCCCACGATTATTCTCTTATCATCTATCTTGTAAACGTCTTGAACAGGCATTCTTAACGCCAAGTTGCTCCTGTCCATTTTTGACTTGAACGTGTCTAAAGCTTCTAGGATTGTCATTCCTTCAAACCATTTCATGTTCTCTGATTTTTTTGCAACATTATCTCCTTCTTTTGCTGATATTGGGATTATGTAAGTTGGCTCATTGGCTCCTATCTTGTTAAGGAACTCTTTTATGTCCTTGCTGACCTCTTTGAACCTTGACTCATCATAATTGACTAAGTCCATCTTGTTTATTACCACAATGACCTGGTCTAGGCCGAGCATTTTTAGGATGTAGGCATGCCTTTTTGTCTGCTCTTGGACGCCTTCCTCAGCGTCAACTATGAGGATTGCTGCCTCTGCCTGGCTCGCGCCTGTGATCATGTTTTTGGTGAATTCCCTGTGGCCTGGAGCGTCTATTATGACGTAATCCCTTTTCTTTGTGCTGAAAAACGTTTGTGCAGTGTCAATTGTTATGCCCTGGTCTCTTTCTTCTTCCAAATGGTCCATTACGTAGGCGAACTCAAGCTCTTTTCCCAATGAGTCGCATATTTTTTTGACTTCCTCAATCTTCTCTTTTGGCAAGCAGCCAGTGTCAAAGAACAATCTTCCTATTAATGTTGATTTGCCGTGGTCAACATGTCCGACAATGACAAATTTCAAGTGCTCCTTTCCCATTTACCTTACACCCCACTTTATTGAGTTCCATGCCCTTTCGTGAGCAAAGTACAATGCCATTTTTACGATTGCTTCTGTTAGCCCAACACCAAATGATATTATAAGGTTTCCTGTGAAAACCCAAACCAGAACCATTGTTGTAAGGCTTGCCACAATTCTCCAGCTGATCGCCTTTGCTAGGGACCTTCTTTTTCTCTCATTCATTTTTACATGTAACCCAAAGACCTTAGCTTCTGCATCATGTAGGCAGCTTCCTTGTCTTGGGATCTTCCGCTTCTCTCAGCAACTTTTGTTGTTTTGAGCTCCTCAATAATCTTGTCTATGTCGTCAGCGTTCGAGTCTATTGGGTGGCAGCATGGCTCGCAGCCTATGCTTCTGTAGCGCTTGCCGTTCTTAGCAAAGTAAAGGCTGACCACTGGGATGTTCTCTCTTTTTATGTAACGCCAGATATCCAGTTCAGTCCAGTGAAGCATGGGGTGGACTCTTATATGCTGTTCGCCCTCCTGCTTGTTCTTGTACTGGTCCCAGAGCTCAGGAGGCTGGTCCTTGTAGTTCCACTGAAATTCCTTGTTTCTCGGCGAGAAGACGCGCTCTTTTGCTCTTATTCCATGCTCGTCACGCCTTATTCCAAGAAGCAATGCTTTGAAGCCGTGCTTTGCAATGGCCTGCTTCAGGGCTTCTGTCTTGAGCTGGCCGCAGCACTGCAGTGCTCCGCTTGTCTTGCAGTTAACACCTCTCTTCAATGCTTCCTCATTCCTTCCTATGACTAGGTTGAATCCCCACTCCTTAGCCCATTTGTCCCGAAACTCGTAAATCTCTTTGAACTTGAAGGAAGTGTCAATGTGCAGAGCTGGAAAAGGAACCTTGCCGTAGAATGCCTTCCTTACAAGCCACATAAGTGTTGTTGAGTCTTTGCCTATGCTCCAGAGAACAGCTATGTTCTTGAACTGCTTGTAAGCTTCTCTTATAATGTAAATGCTCTTGCTTTCCAGTTCGTCAAGATGGTCCATTTTTTGCACCTCACAAGTATCCCAATCTCTTCAGCCTTTCCCTTACCTTTTTGTCATCAATATCTGAATACACTTCACTTTCCTCAGACAGTATAAGCCTCAGCAGGAAAGTCACATACTCAGAGGCTGACTTTATGTCACTATTCCTTATTTTTTCCTCTACTTTTTTCGCTAGCTTTGTTGGTATTGAAATAATTGTTTTTTCTCTGTCAAGCTCCTTGAAAACAGAAATCATGTCGCTTAGAAGCTCTTGGTAAGAAATATCCCTTTTTGAGGCAAGTATTTTTAATTCCTGCCTGAGCTTTTCAGAGACCTGTATGGTTGTGCGATTCTCCATTCATACATAGAATTATGTATTGGTATTTAAATGTTTTGGTTTCAGCTTAAAGCCAATTTTGTTGATTTAAAAAATTGTTGTGTTAAAAAGCTTGTAAAAGTGCTTAGTCCCGCCCGCACCACCTTGACTGCTAAGAATTATCACGATTAAGTTGACTTAACCTGTTTCAGAACAAGAAAATTGCGCTCTCACAACTAACTAATCCAAATAACCCAGAGACCTCAGCCTTTCCTTTACTTTCTCCTCATCCTCAGCACTGTAAGCCTCTTCTTTAGGATTATCCTCTGACTCAATTTTAGAAATAACCTGCTCCAAAACATAAGCCACATACTCATCAATATCCTTAAAATCAGAATCTTTTACGCGCTTCTCAATTTTTTCAGCTAATGATTTTGGGATTGAAACGCTTACCTTTCCTGCCATTTTACTACCACCCTAACCTTTTTTCTTTGGAAATCCTGTTGTAATATATAAATA
>RFII01000091.1 GCA_003695265.1 Candidatus Woesearchaeota archaeon
CTCTTATCCCACCGATAAAAGAAACTCTTCAATATTCTGAAAAAAAATATAGGATAACAGTAAGGAAAGCCTGCTTTGCATGTGCAGGCCCATCAGATAGGGATGTTATTAAGCTGACCAATTCGACATGGGAGGTAAACCGGAAAGAGATTCTGCGGAGCACTCCGTTGAGAAAAGTGCTTTTGCTCAATGATTTTGAGGCAGTTGGTTACGGGATAAACACATTAGAAAAAAAAGACCTGCTTGTTGTTAATAAAGGAAAGCCGGCTTTGCGAAGAACAAAAGCAGTTATTGGAGCTGGAACAGGATTAGGAAAAAGCATTCTTGTTTATAATGCAGAGAAGAATTTGCACATTCCAATACCTTGCGAGGGAGGCCACACAACATTTGCTCCAACCAAAAAGGAAGAGCTTGAAATAGCCTTGTTTATCAAGAGAAACAGAAAGAAAAAGCAGGTTGTATATGAGGACTTGGTCTCAGGAAGAGGCATTGAGAACATTTACAAGTACCTGAGCGCAAAAAAGAAATCCAAGCATTCAAAATATATCTTAAGAGCGGATGACAAAGCAGCGTTGATCTCAAAACACCAGTTTAAAGATGCTTTATGCAAAAAAACATTTGCTTTGTTCTCAAGGTTTTACGCTAGGTGCGCAAAAAACTTTGCTCTCGACACTCTTTCCTTGAGTGGCTTGTACATTGCAGGAGGAATAGCAGCCAAGAACAAGCACATATTCAAATCAGAAGAGTTCAAGAGAGAGTTCTTCCTAAATGATGCTTATGAGAATATTTTAAGAAGAATTCCTGTGATTGTGATAAAGAATTATGATGTGAGCCTTTGCGGCGCGTGCTTTGCCGCGATGATCAACGTATAATCTTTTTGCACATCCTATTAAGAAAACATTTCCCACAATCAGGCTTTTTTGCGCATAATTTTTTTGCGTGCTCAACGATTAAAGCATGGTACTCGTTAAAGAGCTTGTAATCCGGCTTTAAATTGTTCATAAACAGTTTTTGAAGTTCATCATAAGTTTTTTCTTTAAAGCCTATCCTGTTGAACACTCTTTTTGTGTAAGCATCAATCACGAATAATGGTTTTTTGTATGCGTAAAGGAGGATTGAGTCAGCTGTTTCAGGACCAACACCCCATATTGAGAGCAGTTCTTCTCTTGTTGGTTCTTTTTTTAATTGCAAGAAAAAAGTTGTGAATTCCTTAAGCTTGCGCGCTTTTTGGTTGAAATAACCAGAGGGCTTAATTGCTTGCTTTAACTTATTAACCTCAAATGAAGTTATTGATTGAGGATTCAACGCGTTCATTCTCCTAAGGTTCTCAAGAGCTTTTTCAACTTGTTTCCATGAAGTGTTTTGCGTTAAAATAGCGCCTACGCAGATTTCAAAGCGTTGCTCAGCTGTTCTTGGGTAAGAATAATTATTGGGGTTATATTTGCCGTTAATAGGCCACCAGCCCTGAAAACCATAATTTTCCAGAAGCAGATCATAGATTAGCCTGATTTTGTTCATTTTATCTACAATATACAGGGGTTAATATTTATATTTAATTGTTAAAGAGAAAAAGGTTTTATTATGCCTCTCTGTATCCTAGATTAGTGTAGATATCGGATATGTTTCTCCTAATCCTTTCTGCGTGCGGCAGATTTCTTGGCTTTTGTGCTTTTGCCTCAAGCCTTTGAATTCCTGCTTCTATCAAAGAGCATGTTATGAGCTTATACTTTTCTTCTAAGCTTCTTTCAGAATCTGCGATAGAGCGTATTCTGTCACGAACGCTTGAATCTCTTGCATCAACAAAAGCCGACAGCCCCGCAGTAGCGTATGCTAATTCAGACCAGGACAGGTTTTGAATCAGCAAATCAGGCAGTGCCTTAATATAAGCTAATCCATGGTTAATTGAGCCGAGCCTGCTGAACCATCCAATACGGTTAATCTTTTTTTGCAGGTCATCCTCCTCATAGTAAAGACATGTCTTATAAATATCTGCAATGTGCTCAGCTAACTTTTCTCTTAAGTGAGCCCTGTCCCTAGTAGAAGTATCACGGCTAGAAAGCTTCATTCGGTACTCATCATTGTAAGGCAGGCTGCCATGGAATGATCTGACTAAGCGCGCTGCTTCAGAAACAAGGTAATGATCCCCTTCTAATCTTTTTTCCAAGCTCAACATATTGTTAGATTTTCATTTATTATTTATAAATCTTTCGGTTTTTAACCACTATAGAGTAACAAAAGGAATTATTTTACACTAACAGCATCAACGCTGCCGTTCTGCCCTGGTCGAGAAGTAATTCTTGCTTTTCCCTTATCTGTGTTAATAATAGTACCTTTTGTGAGAATGTTTCGTCTTGTGAAGTGTCGGTTTGCCGGGCTTTCCAATACCGTAAGAATCTTTGCTTTTTCATGTTTTGTGCCATTAAAGAGATTAACAACTTCTGTGCTTAGGGTAACCCTCTTTGAATGACCGCCTTTAGTCCTAATTGTTTTCCTCTTCAGCTCGCCAATCTTTGTTAAAGTAGGAATTCTGCCTTTATGGCTAAGCTTCTTGCCCCTAGCGCTTTTTTTCTTGCCGCCAGACGGCTTTGTTTTTCCTCGTGCGTGTGATACAACCATGATTTGCAGAAATTAAGGGTATTATTTAAATCTTGTGCCTTTTTCGTAAACAAAAAATTTAAATATTAATACTACTAAGAAGTAATAAAATGTCACTAGACAGGCTTATTATAAAGGAAATCCCTTACCAAACACATATCTCAAGAGATTGGATTGTAAGAATATTAAGTACTATTCCAGAATTCAGCGAGAATGATCCTAAAAATCCGGAATGGATTGCAACACCAACAATTCCATTAGATTTAAGATCAAAAGGTTATGGGATTGTTTATGTAAAAGATGAATCCAACCCAAGAAGTAACCCCACCAGAACTGCTAAGGACAGACCAGCCCACGAGATTGCTTTGCTTTATAGAAACTTTGCCTTAACTCTTGAAATGTTAAGAGAATCTGGAAGAGTAAACGGTAACCTTGATAGTATTTTGATACCAACATTCACAGTATTTACTTATGGTAACTGGGGGACTGCATTAGCGAGAAAATTTGAGAAATGGGGGTTGCCACCTCCTAATTTAGTAATACCAGACACCACACCAGATGCCAGAGTTGAAATCTTAAAAGGAGAGTACGCAAACATATTCATGGTTAATTCTTCGGAAAGAGAGCTAAGCACAGAAGATATAAAAGGAGCAACTAGTCATCCAGAAAGCGTTGACATAACATCTGTTATGACAATTGAGCCTTGGTCTATTTTTTATGACTGGCTTTGCCACGAGGTTTTTAACGAGGCTCCTGACATGGTCTTTGTTCCTTACGGCTCAGCAAGACTGTATGAAAACCTTCATCATTGGCAATGGAAATCAATAAGAAATCATTTTGACAGAAGGCCTGATCCAAGGCTTCAAGTGCCAATTGAAGTAGTTGCCTCAATGCAAATACTGGGCGCAACACCATCTGATAAACACAGTTCTGCTGATTATTTGACAGCCCCTTTCAACCCATTTATTATTTTTGACAAAAATGATATTGAAGCTCAAAATACACTTTTATCTAGAGGGGCAACATCTGGCATTTATGGTGTAAGAGAAGAACTAATAAGAGAAGCTCCGAAGCTTATAGAGGGAGAAGTCTTCGAAACGTCTCCAACAGGCTCTGCAGGATTAGCTCTTTACATGCAATTGTGGGATCAAGGCTTAATTCCACCCAATAAAAAAGTGCTTATTGTAAACACAGGACGCGGAATTTAACGCAAAATTTATAAAGAATATGATTATTCTCTTCCTAAACAATTTTTTAATTTTTTGCGGGGTAAAAAATGGAAGCTTCAAGACCTTTAGACGCATTAAACGCTGCAAAGGGAAAGCGCGTTATTGTTGAGTTAAAGAACGGAAACCAGTTGTTGGGCAATCTTAAGGCGTTTGACATACACATAAATGTAGTTCTGGAAAACGCAGAAGAGAGAAGCAACGGCGAAACAAAGCGAAAATTAGGCGTTGTTTTCATAAGAGGGGACACAATAATAATGATTTCACCAGAGTAAAGTGATTCGCAATGGCAAAGGGAACACCTTCTATGGGCAAGCACAGCGGCAAAAAAACCCATATTAAATGCAGGCGCTGCGGCAAAGGAACATACCACATGAGAAAGAAGGTGTGCTCAAGCTGCGGTTACGGAAAAAGCCCAAAGCTAAGATCCTACAGCTGGCAAAAGAAGTGATTTCTTAGAAAGTTTTTTAAAGAAACTCTTTATTCTAATCCCTACACTGCGGGGATGCCGGAGCGGTCAAAGTCTGGGTTCAGCGTTCAGAACGCAGAACCTTGAAACGACCAGACGGGCCGGGCTTAGGACTCGGTGGCTTAGTGCCTACGGGGGTTCAAACCCAAACTTTTGGGCAAGCCAAAGGTTTGATCAAAATTCCGTCAAGTGAGGCGTTCACAGTTGAACGTGAAACCTCACGATCAAAGCTGAGTAACCAGAAGTTTGGTGAAAGTCCTCCTCCCCGCATAATTATTTCTAGGTTAATTTTGTTGTGCTAAAAATTTGCTGCCTTAAAAAAATCACAAAATTTCTTAGCCCCGACCACGCAACCCAAATATTAAGGTCTCATTTAGTTGTTTGGGCTTTAGCAAGAAAATCCTGAAAGCTAATTGTGCCTGAGCCTTCTTCTCTGCAAAAACCTTCTTTTTCTTGGGAAATTATGGCCTGAGGTCTTTAATCTTTCAAGGTAAGGCCTTTTCACAGCCTCAACAGAGAATGAGTACTCGCTCAGAACCCTCCTGAAGTTGTCATGGTCGTGCTCGCAAATAATGTTGATTACCTTTCCCTTTTCGCCAGCCCTTGCTGTCCTGCCAATCCTATGAACATAGTCTTTTGGGTCTTTTGGGATTTCATAATTGTAGACGTGAGAAACGTTTTCAATGTCTAAACCCCTTGAAGCAACGTCAGTGCACACTAAAACCCCGACTTTGCCGTCGTTAAACAAGTGCATTGTGTTTGACCTTTTGTTCTGCGAGTAGCCGCCGTGGATTGCAACTGCATTCATCCTGTTTGCTTTAAGGGTCTTAACAACAAAGTCTGTTGTTTTTCTTGTGTTGCAGAAAACCATTACAAGCCCGGATTTTTCATGTTTCAAAAGATGGGCCAGCATAGACAACTTCATACTCTTTGGAACATTGTAATAGATCTGTTTAAGCTTATGCGGATCAACCATTCTTCTGGCCTGCACTTTCACAGGATTCCTCATGTATTTTCCTGCCAAATCCCTTATTCTTGGTGAGAGCGTGGCTGAAAAAAACAAGGTCTGCCTTTTTGCAGGGCATTTCCTTATAATTTTCTCAACATCGTCAATAAAGCCCATGTCGAGCATGCGGTCCGCCTCATCCAAAACCAGCAGCTTAACCTTGGAAAGATTGATTGTGCTGCGCTCAAGATGATCCAACAGCCTTCCAGGCGTGCCAACAACAACGTCAGCATATGATAATTCATTGATCTGGGGGTTTATAGAGACACCGCCGTAAATTGCAATAATCCTCAGATGCTTCTGGCCTGACAGCTCCTTAAGAGAGTTCTTCACCTGCTCTGCAAGCTCTCTTGTCGGCGTCAGTATCAAAGCCTGCAATCCTTTTTTTGGAATGACTTCCTCAACAACGCCACAGCCAAAAGCCAATGTTTTTCCTGAGCCAGTAGCTGACTCGCCAATAACATCCTTTCCGCTAATAATGTGCGGTATTGACAGGTGTTGAATCTGTGTTGGCTTGCTAAAACCAAGACTCTTAATACTTGAGACTAACTCATTACTTAGATCATATTTCTCAAACAAATTCATTTTTCATACCTCTCATATTCAGCACTTCTCAAGAAAAAGCAAAATGTTCACGTTAATGAGCAAGTGCTCTCTCTTTCATGCTCTTCTACAAAACCACAATTCATGCTTAGCTTATAAACTTTTCGGTTTTCAGTTTGTTTTTTATAGTAAATTACTCGTCCCACTGGCCCTTGACCTTATATTTGCTGTTCGTTAGAACTTCTGTGATTGGGTCAGGCTCATTCTTTCTTCTAAAGAAGAAGTACCTTGTTATCAGATAAAACGCCACAATCCCAATAAAGCCGTATATTTTTTCCATGTTATACCACAAGAATATTTAATATTTAAAGCTTTTTAAAGGTTCTGTCTTTCAAACTGATTATGAAGCCGTCAATAGAAGAAGGCTTAAACTCATGGATGAGAATTTTCTTTAGGATGTTAATGCAAAGCGTTTTCGCCTCTTTAAGCGTAATCCCTGACTTGTATTCTTTTCTCAGCTCTTCTTTTATCTCTGCAGCGTGCTCGCCAATAGCACTGGCTTTGTACTCCAGAAAAGTTCCCATAGGCTCTATAACAAACAAGTGCGGCTTTTCATCAACGCCGGCAACCATTAAATCAACACCAAAAGGCCTAACGCCTTCAAACTGCGTGTAAGACTGCATTACTGAGCAGATTTTCTTAACAACGCTCTTAACATCTATTTCAGAGTCGTAAGTGACGCGATGCTTTTGGGCAAGCACCTGAGCCTCGCTTATTAAGGAAAAACTGTCGCTTATAATGCCTGCAACAGCAACTCCGATGTGGTCATCAACCTGGATTATTTTCTCAGAAAAACCAGCAAGCTTGTCCTGCTTTTTATTGGCAATGATTATGACGCCGTCATTACACACAATGCCAACAGCGTCTGAACCCATCCCTGCTGCTTTTTTTGCGTATTCAGCCTGGATTATCCTGCCCTCAGGGCTGAACATTGTTGCTGTCCTATCATACCCCTGGTCTTCCTTTTCCATAAAAGGATAGTATTATACACTCATTTATAAACTTTAGCAATGCTTAAATAAGTAAAAGTATTATGCAATGCTATGAAAGAGGCAGTTCTCTATGAGAAAAAAGAGAATAATATGGTGAGGTGTGTTGCGTGCAAGCATTACTGCACAATACCAAAAAATTCTACAGGAGTATGCGCAATCCGCTACAATAAGGAAGGAAAACTGTACTTATTAACTTATGGAAAGACATGCGCTGCACACATTGACCCAATAGAAAAGAAGCCACTCTACCATTTCCTGCCGGGAACAGACGTTTTTTCCATAGGCACGTTTGGCTGCAATTTCTCATGCCAGTTCTGCCAGAACTGGAGCATTTCGCAAACGCCAAAACATGAGAAGCTTAAGAATCCAGAAGACCAGCTAAGAAGGATTACAAGATTAATAGACAACAACAGCGATACTGTTCTGCCAGAGTATGCTGTCCAATACTGCAAGAACAATGGTATTCCTTCAATTGCCTACACTTACAATGAGCCGACTGTTTTCGTGGAATACGCGCATGACACTGCAGTCATAGCAAAAAAGGAAGGGATAAAAAACGTTTTTGTGTCAAGCGGTTATGAGACAGAAGAAACAATGGAATACATGAAAGGCCTCATAGACGCTGCTAACATTGACTTAAAATCATTCAGCGATTCCTTCTACAGGAAGCTGTGCAAAACAGAGCTTCAGAAAGTGCTTGACACTATAAAAAGCATAAAAAAGAGAAATATTTGGATGGAAATAACAACACTGATAATACCTGGAAAAAACGATGGCAAAGAAGAATTAAGACAACTAGCAGAGTTCATAGCTTCTGTGGATAAGAATATTCCTTGGCACGTCACTGCTTTTCATCCTGATTACAAGATGTTAAGCAGCCCGAGCACTACTCCAGAAACGCTGAGAAAAGCGCATGACATTGGGAAAGAAGCAGGATTGTCATATGTTTACACTGGAAACATTCCTGGAATTGAGTATGAGAACACTTTCTGCCCTGAATGCAACGAAGTCTTGATAAAAAGGTTTGGTATGAGAGTGCAAGAAAACAATATTGTTAATTCTAAATGCCAAAAGTGCGGCGCAAAAATTCACGGGATTTTTTAAGCAAACTCTCAATAAAAATTGTTTAAAAGAGTGTAAGTACGTAAAAAATTTTTTTATTCCACCCAAACTCATCACAATTAAGCTGATTATGCAAAGGATTAATAAGTTTTTTAAGGAAGCGAATAATATCCTTTTTTTATGGAAACAAAAACAAGGGACGCGTCTGATTTCAACCCATCAATAATTCAGGTGATAAAACACATTTTTTTTAAGCCGAAATTCTCGCTGAACACAAAAGCAATAAAAGAAATGATATTTGATTATGAATATGCGAATTATAAAATATTAAAACCCCTGCTTTCTGACATAAAATTTGATAAAGAAGAAATAACAATGTTTTATCCTGGATGCGGTTTTGATTCTGTCTTCCCATTATTGTACCTTGATATTTTGCTCACAAAAAAGAACAAGAAAGTTGACTTGATACTTAATGACATAAACATTTCTCATGATTTAATGTGCAAAGCATTCCAAAAAGTAACAGGGCTGAATTACGCAAAGAAGATTGGGAAAGCACGCTATTACAAAAAATTCAGGCTGCTTTTCAAAGATAAGGAAATAATGCTGCACACGTTTGAATCCAACGTTTTAGAAGCCCGACCAAAGATATTAAGCAAAGGAATCGATATTTATTTTGAGAGAGGGTTCAAGATAATAAGAGAATCAAGCGAGAATTTCCTGCCATTTGTCCTGAAGCATGTGAGAAAAAAAGGTTTGATAATAGTTGACCAAAGAATAGATGATCCCAACTTAATAAAAGAGTTCAGCCTAAAAGAAATAAACAAGAAAATACCAAAGGATTTCGGCTTTTACAAAGACTTAACAATTTACAGAAAAGAATAGCTTTTGTGAGAGCAAAACTTGTTAGATATTTTATTGTATTAATTAATCCTTAATCTTGAAAGAACATCTTCAGCGCGCAAAGCATCATTAAGGTTGATAATTGGCTTTTTTATGTGAAGAGAATCATCAAACGCTATTCTCGGGCATGCGGTGCTCACCCATACGTCAATGAAAGGAAAATTGTCAAAAGAACTGTAATTAATGTTGTTGTCCAGGAAATAATAAAAATTTTTATTCGGGTACTTTCTCTTAAGGCTAAGAGCTGCGCTGTACTGCTGTTGTCCCGGCTTTGTTGTGATTAAGATGCCAACAGTTTCTTTGCTGATGAATTTCATCAACGAAGCCTTGTATTTTCTTAGGATTTTCTCAACGTTTCTCCTTGCCAGCACACTACTCTTCTTTGATATTGGATCAAACACAACGACAGGCTTAAAAACGCTTGATTCCTTCTGCTGCAAAACTAATGCTAAAGGATGAAACATTCCGTCGCCTATGTAAAGAAAAGCGTCAGGCGTTTCTTTCATTTTAAGATTTCCACTAAAACAGTCACACCCAAGAATCTGATACTTTTCTTTCGTCCTTGCCGGCCTTGAAGAAACAACCTTTATGCCCTGCTTTTCAAGCTGCTCCACAACAAGCTGAATTTTTGATGAGAATTGAACAGAAGCGTACAAAGCCACAACCCTGAATTTTTTAAGGAGGTCAAGCGCTTTCCTGCTCAGCCTTATTCTCTTCTTGTACTTAGCATCAATAAGCAATAGCTTCATCACCACCCAGCCTCCTTAACAAAAGCGTTATGCCCAAATTGTACGACAAGATCGATTTTCAGGCTTTGAAGGCCTAATGGGATGTCGCAAGCCCCAAAGCAGTCACCCAGCCAGATAAAAGCCTCAGAACTTGTCTTTGATCTTATTGCATCAATTATTTTTTTTGCGTGCGGCTTTAGCCCGTCAGGCAGCTGAACCAACACGTTCTTAGCCTTTATTTTATTGATGTGAGCAACGACTTTGCCCAATTCTAAATCATAATCCATGATAAGAGAAGAGAACAGAAGAATTTATAAATGTTTTTTTATTCTCCAGATAAATGATATCTGTAATAGGTGCCGGGCCGGCGGGCTGCCATTACGCAAGCCTTGCAAAAGATGATGTTACAATATTTGAAGAGCATGAGAAAGTAGGCTTCCCAGTGCAGTGCACAGGAATACTGACAGGCTCAATTTTCCGCGTGTTAGATGATGTCCCGAAAGATATTATTGTGTCAAAGATAAAAACGTTCAGGATAATAGCTCCTAACAAAAAACAGATTGATATTGATTTAGACCAGCCTAACCTTGTGGTTGACAGGGGCAAGTTTGACAGGTTTCTCATGCAGAAAGCAATTGACAACGGAGCAAAGATACTTATGGGTCACCGCTTCTTAGGCTATGAGGAGAAGGGAGGCAAGTTCATTATTAAGACAAACAAGGGCCTGTTTAAGAGCGACATGCTTGTCGGCGCAGACGGTCCTAGAAGCGCAGTAGCAAGAGCTGCTGGCATTTATGGAGAAAGAGAGTTCCTGCAGGGCCTTCAGGCAAGAGTATATTATAAAGGAGAGCCGGGAGTGTCAGAGGTGCGCCTTGGCCTCGGAGAGTTCGCATGGGTTGTTCCGGAAAATGAGAGGATAGCCAGAGTCGGGGTAATAGGCAAAAACGTTGGTGCTGATTACAAAAAATTAGTTGGGGATTGCAAAATAATTGAGAACCAGCACGGCATAATCCCACTTTACAACCCAAAACAAAAGCTGAGGAAAGGAAACGTTTTCTTAATAGGGGACGCTGCCACCCAAGTAAAAGCAACTACTTACGGAGGGATAATTTATGGGCTTCTCGCAGGAAAAATGCTGGCAGAGGACCCTGAGAATTACGAAAAAAATTTTAACAAAAAGCTCGGCAAAGACTTGTGGCTCAGCCTCCAAATGAGAGAAGCGATGAACAACATGAGCGAGAAGGAGTGCGACGAACTCATAGAAGTGTTCAGAAAACATGACAACAGAAAAATTTTGGAGAAATACGACCGTGACTTTCCAAGCAGGTTCATAGTGCAATTACTCCTAAAGGAAAAGAGCTTGTGGAAGCTCAGCTTCAGCGCTCTTGCAAAGAAGTTCTTCAAGCGATAATTATTTAACCTTCAAATATTACTCATTCAGACATGAGAAAATATTTTTTAACACTGACAGCATTATTATTGGTAATTACGAGCTGCTCCCACAACAATGCAGAAGTGGATAGCCTTAACAAGGTGAATTATGAAAATAGATTAGTGGTTAGCAGCGCTGCTTTTGAGCATAATGGGCTTATACCAAAAAAATACACGTGCGACGGAGCAGATGTTAATCCACCGCTAAGCATTGACAACATTCCAAAAGGAGCAAGGAGTCTTGTGCTGATTGTTGATGATCCTGATGCTCCATCCGGAACTTGGGTGCACTGGGTTGTGTGGAACATACCATTAGGGGACATAAAAGAGAACAGCGTGCCCGGCACTCAAGGTCTCAATGATTTTAAGAAAAAATCCTGGGGAGGGCCCTGCCCGCCTTCGGGAACGCACCGATACTTCTTCAAAGCGTATGCCTTAGACACAATTCTCAACATAAGTCCTAATTCAAGAAAACATGATGTGGAAAAAGCCATGCAGGATCACATAATAGCAAGAGGAGAGTTAATCGGCCTTTATAGCAGAACATGAAAAGATGCAAAGGATAAAAGTTGTGCTTGGGGATATTACAAAGCAGAAAGTCGACGCAATCGTGAATGCCGCAAACCAGACTCTTCTAGGAGGAGGAGGGGTTGACGGCGCAATTCACAAAGCAGCAGGCCCTGAGCTGTTAGAGGAATGCAAAAAAATAGGAGGGTGCAGGACAGGCGAGGCGAAAATAACAAAAGGTTATAAGCTGCCAGCAAAGCACGTGATTCACACTGTCGGACCTGTGTGGACAAGAGGAGAGAATAATGAAGAAAACCTTCTAGCAAATTGTTACAATAACTCTTTGGAGCTTGCTGCAAAGCACAAAATAAGAAGCATTGCATTCCCGTCAATAAGCACAGGCGCTTACAGGTTTCCCGTTGAAAGAGCGGCAAAGATTGCTGTTAAGGAGATAAATAAGTTTCTTGAAGGCAATGATTCCATCGAGCTCGTGCTAATTGTTTGCTTTGATGATAAAACATTTAAGGCTTACCAGTCAGCGCTAAAAGAAGGCTAACTTAATTTTGTTGTGTTGGAAATTTGTTTCTTATAAAATCACAAGAATTTTTTAGTCCCATCGCACTTCCCAAATAATTAATGCTTATCACAATTAAGATGACTTAAAGCACAAAAGAACAAAATTTATAAAGCAGAATAAGTAAGGAATTAGCATGCAGGTTTTTAGGCTGGAAAAAAAGAGGCTCATGCCGTTCCTAAGAAAGGTGATGAGGAGTTATGAGCTAGTAGCTCCTGTCAAGACAGACCTTGTCAGGTTTGAAAAAATAAAAAACCCAAAGAGTATTTGTTTTGAAAAGCCGTATTTTCCTGTGAAAGGGTTCTTCTTCAAAAAGCATCAGGTCTTGTTCGAGTTTGACGGAAGCAGAGTAAAGATTCCTGCAAATAATGAGCCTGAAAGGGTTTTCTTCGGCCTGAAAAAATGTGATTTGAACGCGATAATAAGGCAGGACAAGGTCTTTTTGGAAGACGCAGAAGACCCTTATTACAAAGCATCAAGAGAGAAAAGCTTTCTATTAGGATTTCATTGTGATGAGGCCTGCTCAGAATACTGCTTCTGCGGCTCAATGGAGCTAGTAGATTTTTATGATTTAATGTTTTATGATAAGGGAAACCATTTCTTAGTGGAGGAAGGCTCAGAGAAAGGTCGCTTTCTCATAAGCAAGTTCAAAGAGTTTTTTAAGCCTGTCCCAAGAAAGATAACGCAGGAAGAAAAAGAAATAAAGGGAACTGACCGCCTCAAAAAAAATAGTATAACACACCTTTATGATCATCCTGGCTGGCAGAAAGACGTTGAGAATTGCTTTTCTTGCGGGGCGTGCACTGCCCTTTGTCCGACGTGCTACTGCTTTGAAATTCACGATGAGGTGAAATCATCCTGCTTAAGCAAAGGATGCCGGAAGAGGTGCTGGAGCTCCTGCCAATTGCAAAGCTTCACAAGAGTTGCTGGAGACCACGTCTTCAGAGAGAAAAGAGAAGAGCGCTTCAAGCACAGAATATTCCACCAGCTGGGATACTTCAAGGAAAAATATGGAATGAACCTTTGCGTGGGCTGCGGAAGATGCATTGAGGGCTGCCCAACAAGGATTGATTTTATAAAAACAATCAATGAAATGGAAGATGAACAAAGAGAATAATAACCTAACAGAAGAAAACCCTTATGTTCCAAAACCTTACAAAGTAACAGATTTTTACAGAGAAACTTCAGACACTTTCACTATAACAATAGATATGAAGGTCAAACATGACCCAGGTCAATTCGTTCAGGTTACTCTGCCAGGCATTGGGGAAGCTCCAGTATCAATATGTTCTGACTCCGACAAGTACATAAAGCTGAACATAAGGGAAGTCGGCAACGTGACAAGAGCGCTTGCAAAGCTTAAAAAAGGAGACACCCTTCTTATCAGAGGCCCTTACGGCAACGGCTACCCAATGGAAGTTCTTAAAGGAAACAACCTCCTTATAATTGGGGGAGGCTGTGGGGTCGCGCCTTTAAAAGGGGTGATTGATTACGTGGAGAATCACAGAGATGATTACCAGGAGGTGCAACTAGTATTAGGTTACAGGTCTCCTGATGACATAATTTTTAAGAGAGAGCTTGCCGAATGGAAAAACAAGTACAACTTGCAGGTTACTGTCGACAAAAACCCGCAAAGCAAGTTCTGCTATGATGCAAAAGTCGGCTTTGTAACAGAATACTTAAAAGAAGCCCACCTAAGCAATGAAAACAAGGTCGTTTTCATTTGCGGCCCTCCCATAATGATGAAGTTTGTTATTGATATTCTGAAAGAAAAGGGATTCAATGATGACCAAATATTCATAAGTGCAGAACGCCTGATGTACTGTGGGATAGGCGTTTGTTGCCACTGCATGATTCATGGAAAATTCACGTGCCTTGATGGTCCGGTGTTTAGGTATGATGAGGTGAAAGACTTTAAAAATGACTAAGCCAAAAGTAGGATTTTTTGGTATAACAGGGTGTGCTGGCTGCCTGCTCTCATTTATATTCAACGAGGACGAAATACTTGACATTACGAACCTTGTTAACCTCAAAGCATTCCCTTTTATTAAAGAAGTGAACGCTGATGACAATTTTGACATTGTTTTCTTAGAAGGACTTGTTGCGAGCAAAGAAGACCTCGAAACACTAAAAAAATTGCGTGGCAACACAAAAATCCTTGTTTCATTAGGGGCTTGCGCCTGCACTGGATGCGTTCCTGCTTACAGGCACTTCACATTAAAGGAAAATTATGAGCATTTGTTATATGAGAAAAGAGAAAGAATAAGGGATGTTGAGCCCACGCCAATAGACGCGCACGTAAAGGTTGATTACTTCATTCCAGGATGTCCACCAAACAAGAAGGAAATACTTTCTTTTATTAAGGATTTATTGCTCGGAAAGAAGCCAAGACAATACACAGACCCTGTTTGTGTTGAGTGCAGGAGAAACAATAATCTATGCCTGCTTGACATTGGAAAGCCGTGCTTAGGCCCAATAACCTTAGGAGGATGCAATTCTGTATGCACGAACGGCGGTTTTGAGTGCTGGGGCTGCCGCGGACCAACAAAGGACATGAACTTAGACTTGATGATTAAGGTTTTGAAAGAGAAAGGGTTTGATGACAAATTTATAAAGGACAGGATGAGAACATTTGCTGGCCTAAAGCTGCCTGTGCTGGAGCGTGTAATAAATGCCAAAGGAAATAACGCTAAACCACATAACAAAGATTGAGGGGCACGCAAGCCTCACTCTCGGAATAGAAAAAGGCAAAGTGACAAGGTGCGAGCTCGGAGCAGTTGAAGGTTCAAGGTATTTTGAAGGCCTCGTCCGAGGAAGGCATTACTATGAAGCGCATGAAATGACTTCGAGGATATGCGGGATTTGCAGCACAGCTCACGTAATAGCAGCCATTAATGCTATTGAAGACGCGCTGAAGTATAAGCCAACAGAGCAGACAAGAAAATTAAGAATTCTTGTGAGCTTAGGTGAGAGGATAAGGAGCCATGCAACCCACCTTTACTTTTTAGCCCTGCCTGATTATGTTGGTTATGAGTCTGCTTTGGCAATGGCAAAAAAGTACAAGCCGCAATTAAAGAATGCTCTTAGTTTAATGAAAGTTGGGAACAAGATAATATCAACCCTGGGATCTAGGGATCTTCATTTTGTCTCTGCAACTGTTGGCGGCTGGCTGAAGCTGCCAAGCCAAGAAAAGATTGACGAGCTTAGCAAAGAACTCGAATCTGTTAGAGAAGACGCAGTAAAAACATGCGAGCTTTTCTCATCATTGAAGTATCCTGACTTCAAAAGCGAAGGAGAATATTTTTCATTAGTCAAGAAAAAAGAATACGCTGTTATTGACGGCGACTTTTCTTCTGAAAAGCACAAATTCAAGAAAAAAGATTACAAGAAATTCCTAAGGGAATACCATGAGCCTTACTCAACAGCAAACTTTGTTGTGAAGAATGACCACAGGTACATGGTTGGAACACTGCCAAGAATAAACAACAACCACAAATTGCTCAGCAAGAATGCGAGAATGCTTTTGAGGCTTTCAAGAATAAAGATTCCATCATTAAACCCCTATCATCACAACATCGCGCAGGCCATCGAATTAGTGCACTGCATTGATGAAGCAATAAAAATTTGCAAAAGCCTAAAAATAAGGGACGAGCCAGTTCAGAAGCCGAAAGTCAGGGCAGGAACAGGCATTGGGGTTGTTGAAGCGCCACGCGGAACACTATGGCATGAGTACACACTAAATGATAAGGGA
This sequence comes from Candidatus Woesearchaeota archaeon, assembly GCA_003695265.1. Taxonomy (GTDB): domain Archaea; phylum Nanobdellota; class Nanobdellia; order Woesearchaeales; family J072; genus J072. The sequence continues at coordinate 15,848 of RFII01000091.1, forward strand.
GTAATAACAAACGCAAACATAATAACGCCAACAGCCCAAAACCTTCTCAACATTCAGGAAGACATAAGGAATTTTGTTCCCTCAATAATCAAAAAGAGAAAGAAGGATATCATAATGGATATTGAAAAGCTTATAAGAAGCTATGACCCATGCTTTTCGTGCTCAGCCCACTTCTTAGAAGTAAAATGGGTTTAAGAAAACTGTACGTTTTCGGCAACGAATTTTTGAAAGATGACAGCTTCGCGCTCAGAGTAGCGGAAGGCTTAAGCGGCGTTGATGTTGTTCACTGCAGAAGACCTGACGAACTAATGGATGAAGAAGGGGAATTATTAATCCTTGATGTTATAAAAGGAACAGACAACATAAGAATTATTAAAGACATTGACGAAATAAAAACAAGGAACCTTGTAAGCATGCATGACTTCGACCTAGGATTCTTTCTGAGCCTTATGAAAGAATTAGGAAGCCCAAAAAAAATTAAGATAATAGGAATCCCAGAAAAAGGAGAAGAAAAAGAGATTTGCAAGAAAGTAGAGCAAATAATAAATAATATTTAGATTATTATTCTCATAATGGTTTCGTACAAGTTTTTCATAAGGGGTGTTGTTCAAGGAGTAGGTTTCAGGCCATTTATTTACAACGCATGCAAGAAAGCAGGCCTAAAAGGGTACGTGCAGAACACTGGCGAAGGAGTCATTGTTGAAGTCGACGACAAGGAAAAACTCATCAGAATCCTAAAAGACGCTCCTAAATTAGCGAGGGTTGACTCTTTCAATGTTGAGCTAACAAGCAACACTTACAATGATTTCAGCATAAGGGAAAGCAAAGGAGAAGGGTTTGCTGAGATTCCGCCAGACCTCTACCTGTGCGAAGACTGTTATGAAGAGCTAAACAATCCAAGCAACAGGCGCTACAAGTATTTCTTTAACACCTGCACTAACTGCGGGCCAAGGTTTTCAATAACAAGGAAGATTCCTTACGACCGCGAAACAACAACTATGAATGAGTTTAAGATGTGCAGAAAATGCAGGGAAGAATACACAAATCCAGAGAACAGGAGGTATCACGCGCAGACCATAGCGTGCTTTGACTGCGGGCCAAGGCTAAGACTCTTTGCTCACGGCAAAGAGGTAAAAAAGAAAGCGGAACTAGATTACATAAGGGAAGCTGCTGAGCTTATCAAAAAAGGAGAAATAGTCGCAATAAAAGGCATTGGAGGATTTCATCTTGCGTGCAGAATAAGTGATGATGCTGTGAGAAACCTCAGAAGCATAAACAGGAGGAAGCACAAGCCATTTGCAGTTATGTGCAGGGACACTGAAATGGCAGAAAGAATAGCTTATGTTTCTGAAGCTGAAAAGAGAATACTTGAGTCGGTGCAGCGCCCAATACTCATTCTTAAAAAGAAAAAACTATTGCGAGAGGTAAGCGAACTTGACACTGTTGGAATAATGCTGCCCTACACAGCACTCCATTACTTATTGTTTGATTTCATAAATGAGCCGATAATAATGACTTCCTCAAACATAAGCGACGAGCCAATAACAAGGAGTGATGAGGAGCAATTTGTGAAAAATGTTCTCACAAATGACAGGGTTATTGAGAACAGCATAGATGACTCATTGGCAAAAGTCATACAAAACAGGGTTTTTCTTATAAGGAGGAGCAGGGGCTTTGTCCCAGCATCAATAACAATAAAATTTGGTGAAAAAACACGAAGTAAAAAACAAGTTCTGGCTTTAGGAGCTGAAATGAACAGCGCTTTCTGCATTTACAAGAACGGAAGAGCAATCTTATCACAGTACTTAGGAACAACTTCCAACCAAAGCGCGTTTGAGAATTACAAGAGAACAGTAGAGAAGTTCTTAAGATTTACAAACACAAAGCCAGACCTCCTGATTTGCGATCTTCACCCCACTTACAACACTTCACTTTTTGGAGAATTCCTTTCAGAAAAGCTTAAAGTGCCTTTGGTGAGAGTGCAGCACCACAAAGCGCACTCTTACTCTGCTGCTGCCGAGCACAACCTAACAGATTTTGTTGGAATAGCTTGTGACGGCCTTGGTTTTGGAGAGGACAACACAATTTGGGGCGGCGAAATTTTTTATAAGAACAAAAGAATAGGGCACTTAGAACCACAGCTTCAGCTTGGCGGAGACAGCGCAGCTGTTTACCCTGCAAAAATGCTTTTCTCAATACTCTCAAAATTCTTGACAAAAGAGGAGCGCGACAAGCATATGAAAGGAAAGTTCAGCGCGAAAGAACTCGAGATAATGCAGAAGCAGTTAGATGAAAAGTTTAACTGCCCCTTAACAACTAGTTGCGGCAGAATCCTTGACGCGGCGTCTTCTCTTCTTGGGTTCTGCGACAAGAGGACTTATGAGGGAAGGCCTGCAATGATGCTGGAAGCAAATTCAACCAAGCCGTACGATTTAGAACCTGTCATAAAAGGGAATGTTTTGATGACAACGCCGATTTTCGAGTTCCTGACAAGCAATATTGACAAAGACAAGAAAAGGCTAGCAGCCACTGTTCAGCAATACCTAGCAGAAGGACTTTATGAGATAGCCTCAAAGAAGGGCAAGCCTATAGTGTTCAGCGGAGGATGCGCTTACAACAGGATAATGAGCTCTTTTATGATAAGAAAAGGAGTTTACACAAACGAAAAAGTCCCTGCGGGGGACGGCGGAATAAGCTTCGGCCAAGTATCATATTACTTAGCCAACAGTACTTAGCATATTCTTGGGACTATCTGACCGGAGGGCATGTTAAGGGTTCTTCTTCCGAATAGTGTCTGTAAAACAACACCTGTTCCTGAGTGAACCTCACCAATTATTGAGGCTGCGCTGTTGAATTTCTTTAAATTATGGACAACTTTCTCAGCGTTTTTAGCTGCGCAGAAACAAACTAGGCGGCCCTCACACGCCAGCAGCAATGGGTCTATTCCTAGGATTTCTGTCAATGCCTTTACTTCTTTCCTTATAGGGATGTCTTCCTCAAAGATGAGCAATTGCTTTTTTTCTTTTTGCGAGACCTCGTTAAGAACAGCTGCCAAGCCGCCGCGAGTTATGTCTTTAGCCTGCCTTATAAGTGTGGAAACAGAGCTCACTTCATTAAACAAGGGCTTGCTGTCAGACGTGATTTCTGATTCTAAATCAAAGCGCTGCGCTAAAAGCGCTGCTCCGTGCTCGCCTATGCTTCCAGAAACAATTATTTTGTCGCCCTCTCTTATAGGCCTATTCAAAACGAACTCGGCAAGGCCAACGCCGCTGGTGTTTATTATTATTTTATCAACAGAACCTTTCTCCATTACTTTTGTGTCTCCAGTAACTACAGGTATTCCTGTCTTTTCTGATAATTCACCTATGGAACTTATTATTTTGAGCAAGTACCTTTTTGGAAAGCCTTCCTCTATGATAAGGCTTAATGAAAGGCCGAGAGGCTTAGCTCCCATTACAGAAAGATCGTTGACTGTGCCGCAAAAAGCTATTTTGCCTATGTCTCCTCCGGGAAAGAATATTGGCGTGACAACATATGAGTCAGAAGTGAACACCAAGTTATTCTGCTTTTTATTCTTTAGAGGAAGAAAGGATGAGTCATCATTAGTGCACATCCATGATCCTTGGTTTAGGTAAGTCTTAATCATTGATATTAGCTCATTCATCTCTTTGCCGCCTGAGCCTTCGCTAAGCTTAACAACATCATCTTTGCCAAGTGACGTATTGCTCTTCATTTTCAAGTTTTCTTATTCAGAAAGGCTTTTCCCGTACTTGTAGGCGATTGCGCATGCTCCCTCGTACTCGCTTACCATGCACGCCCCTTTCGGACTGGAAGGGGTGCAGACTTTCCTGAATAATTTGCACTCGTTCGGTTCAATTAATCCTTTTATGACTTCTCCGCACCTGCACCCAGGATTCTCTCGTGTTTTTACTTTTTTAAACACGTCTTTGTAAATTATTCTTGCGTCTAGCTTTTCATCTTTAGGAACAAGCCCTGATTTTGGTATTAGGCCAAGACCCCTCCACTCAGAATCACAAGCCTTCATTGTTCTTCTTATTAATTTTTTAGCAATAGGATTTCCTTCGGGAAAAACAACTTCTGGATAATCATTAATGACTCTTACCTCATTGTTTTTTATCATTCTCAAAAGCAGGTAAATAGCCCTTATCAAGGCGTCTGGCTTGAAACCTGAAATAACTTGAGGAACATTGAGGTTAAGGTTGCTCCACGCGTCTGAGCCTATTATTGTTGAGACGTGGCCTGGGTCAATAAACCCATCTATTCTCATGTTGTCAGCTATTAAGCGCATAGCAGGAGGCATTACCTTGTGGGCTGAGAAAACAGTGATGTTGTTTTGCAAGAGCCTTGCCGTCATCGGCGTTGTTGTTTCAAAGCCAACCGCGAAGAAAACCCTTTCCTTATCATTGATCACTTGGTCGGCTGAGTAAACTGTCTTGATGTCTGCTCCTCGCGCCTGAGCGTCCTTAAGGCTCATTTTTGTTCCCGGAACGTTTATCATGTCGCCGTAAGTTGATATTTTCACTCCTTCCAATGCGAGCTCGACAACGCAGTCAATGTCATGCTGAGATGTAACGCAGACAGGGCAGCCAGGCCCAGAAACAAGCTTTATGTTAGGAGGTAATAACTCTCTTAAGCCGTATTTCATTATCGTATGGGTGTGGCCTCCGCAAACCTCCATTATTTTAATTTCTCCAAGGCTTTTTGCCAGCTCCTTAATTTTTTGGATGTAATTCAACATGAGACGCCTCAAATATCAGCTCCGAAGAGAAGCCTGTTCGATTCTCTCGCAATTTTTTCGTCAACCTTTTGAATTGCAAAGCCGACATGAACAAGAACGTAGTCGCCTATTTTCACGTTTTCAAGAAGAGACAAGTCTGCTTTCCTCCTTAAGCCGCCGAAATCAACAACTCCTTTGCTGCCGTTCTTTCTTATTAGTTTGCCGGGAACTGCCAGGCACATTATTTGACCACCACGCTAACAATCTTAACATCAGTGCCTTCAATTAAAGAAGGGACTTCTTTGCATTTTGGGCATTCAATCATGAAATGGTCGTGGCCCCGCTCAAGAATGTTTGGGCGGCCTTTAAAGCCGCAAGCGCATTTTGCCTTTGCATGTATTTCCTTCCAGCTTATTTTCCAATCAACAAGGCGCTCAAGGCACTCAACCAATTCAGAGGGAGGAACATGTGCTAATTCGCCGATTTCCAATTTTATTTCCTGAACATCACCCTGCTTCTCAGCCTGCGCAATTATATTCTTGGCAATTGCAGTTTCGTGCATGCCTTTTCAAAAGAACAGATCATATAAAAAACTTTTCCATGGGATTAAAATAGGTCCCACTACTTTGTAAGAAGATTAAAATTTCAGAATTTTGTTTAATTCATCAATAAAAGCCTGCGCTTCCTCTTCTGTGTTGTAAAGGTACATTGAGGCTCTTACGCTTCCTTTTAGGCCGCGCTTGTTAAACCAGCTGTGAACGCAGTGCGCGCCGCTCCTAAGCATTATATTTCTGGAAGCACTCAACATGCCAGAAACATCATGAATGTCCATTCCAGAAACAATGAATGAGAATATGCCGGCGCGCTGCTCAGGATCCTTAGGCCCTAATATGCTTATCTTCTCATTATCAGCAAAAGCCTCACTCAGCATTTTGTTAAGCTTAAACTCATGCCTTGAAATGTTCTTCAGCCCAACTTTCTTAAGGTACTTGCAGGCTTCTCCCAAGCCGATTATTCCTGCATAGTTTTGCAGGCCAGCCTCGAACCTGGCTGGCAGTTCCTCTGGCTCGTAACCAGTATAAGTGGAGTCAACAACTGTTTCGCCCCCCATTAGAAACTGGTCCAGTTTTTCAAGCATTTCTTTCTTGCCGTAAAGAACGCCTGTTCCTGTAGGTCCTAGTGCCTTGTGTCCTGAAAAGGCAAGGAAATCAACACCCAAGCTTTGAACATCAACTTCCTTGCTTGGCACGCTTTGAGCTGCGTCAACAAGAACAGCCGCGTTATTGTTATGTGCTATCTTCACAATTTCTTTAACAGGGTTTGTGACGCCGTCCATGTTTGAGGTGTGCACCACAGAGACAAGCTTTGTGTTCTCAGTAAACGCCTTTTCAAAATTATTAATATTGAACGTGTTGTCTTCATTGCTTTCAACAGGAACGACCTTTATACCTTTCTTAGCCAGTTTGAGCCATGGCAGCAGGTTAGAATTGTGCTCCTTGTCACTTATTATGACCTCATCGCCTGGTTTTAATCCGAACGAATTTGCAATTAGGTTTATTGATTCAGTGGTGTTCTTTGAGAATATTATTTCTGAATCGCGCTTCGCATTAATAAGGCATTTAACCTCTTTTCTCGTGCCTGCTACTTGGATCTCAACCTCATGCGCGAACTTATGGGAGCTTCTTCCGGCGCAGGCAGTATAGTCTGTGTAATACTTACTCACTTTTTCTATCACTTGCCTTGGCTTAAGCGACATGCAGGCACTGTCAAAGTAGATTATCGGCTTTTTCAGAATGGGAAAGTCCTCTCTTAATTTTTCAACATTCATTTTTTCAATTCTTCATCAATTATGTTTTTGAATGTCTTGAAAGGCTTTGGGCCGACAACCTTACTTTTTCCAATAAAGAATGTTGGCGTGCCGGGAACCCCTGCTTCGAGGCCCATGAAAGTGTCGTCCTGCACTTCAAACTTATATTTCTCATCTTCCAAACAATTGGTGAATTGTGTCATGTTCATGCCAAGAGAACCTGCCAGGCTTATCAACATATCATAATTCATCTTCTCCTGGTTATCAAACAAGAGCTTATGGTAATCATAGTATTTGCCCTGCTCAAGAGCGCAGTCAGCAGCCAAGGCGCTCTCAGTGCTGAAAGGGTGGTTTGGTATGACAAAAGTCTTGAACTGGACATTGACGCGGCCATTGTAATAATCAATTATTTTCTGAACTGTTGATTCAGCATTCTTTGTGTAGGGGCATGTGTAGCAGCCGAACTCGATTATGGTAAGCTCGGCCTTTGGGTCACCTATTATTGGGTCATCATCCTCAAGAACAGGGTAAGTTATGTTTGCTGGAATAACATAATCAATCTCTGAAATCCTGCTATTCGAGCCGGTAGGGTCAAAAATGCAGAATCCGCTTGACTCAGGACCGTTGCAGTTGCCGTAGAGTATGTAATTGTGGATGCCTATAAAGCTCACGTAAAAGCTCCACACAAGCAGTATAAACAAAACCCATGAGAATATTTTATAATTTTTATAGAAGATTTTTGCAATACCAGGGCTGAGCCTTATTATCCTTCCTGTAAGAACAGCCCTTATACGGTTATCCAGGCCGCTTCTGCATTTCCTAAATGTTACTGTCTTGAAAAGGCAGTCAAACGCCTCTTTTGTCAGCTTTCTGTATTTAACGCTGAAAATGCTTAAAACCGCAAAAACAGGCAGTGCCACTAGACATAATACCATTTTTAAGAAGGGATAATTGTTGTTCTTTTTAAATGTTACAGATTATTTTAGGATTATTCAAAGGCAATTTTGAAAATGTTTAAATAAGGGTTGTTTTTCCAATCTTAAAACAATGGCTGAAATCTATGATGTTATAATAATCGGCGGAGGAGCTGCTGGGCTCACGGCAGCTATTTACGCCTCAAGGGCAAACCTTAAAACACTAGTCGTTGAGGGAGAGCAGCCGGGAGGGCAGTTAGTGCTAACATCAGTCGTTGAGAACTTTCCTGGCTTTCCAGAAGGAATACAGGGAGCTGAATTAATGCAGAGAATAAGGAAGCAGGCAGAAAGGTTCGGGCCAGAGTTCATCAAGAAGAATGTTACAAGTGTTGATTTCTCAAAAAAACCTTTTGTGGTTAGCCTTGGCGATCAAAATTTAGAAGCAAAGAGTGTGATAATAGCAACAGGATCAAAGCCAAGGCGATTAGGGTTAGACTCTGAGAAAAGGCTTATTGGAAGGGGTGTTACTTACTGTGCCACTTGCGACGGCTATTTTTTTAAAGACAAAGAGGTAATAGTTGTTGGCGGCGGAGACGCAGCAATGGAAGAGGCGCTCTTCCTGGCAAAGCTAGTAAGAAAGGTGAGCGTTGTTCACAGAAGAGATAAGTTAAGGGCTTCTAAGATAATGCAGGAAAGAGCTTTCAAGAATGAGAAAATAGTTTTTATTTGGGACAGCGTTGTTGAGGAAATTTTAGGCGAAAACATGGTTGAGGGCGTAAAGCTGAGAAATGTCAAGACTAACAAAGTCAGTGAGCACAAGACTGATGGTGTTTTTGTTGCTATTGGCCATATCCCAAACACTGAGTTCTTAAAAGGCCAGCTCGAGATAGACCAAAAAGGGTATATTGTTGTAAGGAATCATGTCTTCACAAGCAAGAAAGGCGTTTTTTCTGCTGGAGATGTTAATGACTTTAATTACATGCAGGCGATAACAGCATCCGCGATGGGATGCATGGCTGCAATCCAAGCAGAAAGGTACCTCGAACAAGACAAAAAATAACCACAACCATTTTTTTATAATTACTAATAAGTAGTGAAAAATAGAAAGATTTAAAAAGGGCAAGGCTATTTTCTAAGCAATTAGGGGGATTGCGATGAAAAATCTTGATGAAAGAGTGGCAAAGCTATGGAAAAAGGCTGTTAAGCCTGCTTTGCATACAGCATGGAATATTAGCCGCAAAGTACATGACGCCCTTAATTATATCTCTGAAAGACCAGCAAGGAACGTTGTTCTGCCCTTGGCAGCTGGTGCCAGCGTCTTGGCAGCAGCACAAGGCCTGGAAAGTTATCATGACAGCAATACAAACCCACTTCTCGACGCAATTTTCCTGACGCCTGCAATTTATGCTTTGGGAATTAATGCTGCTGTTCAAACTGCTTCTGCTGTTAGAAGGGGCTTGACAGGTTTAAAGCAAAAACCATTACGTTTTGGAAGAAGCAAAATAAGAAATGCATGGAATTTTATGAGGGCTCTTCAGCAATACTCACCAGCAGGAACTATTATTACAGCAGCTGCAACAACTTACGCCTCATTACAATCTCCTGAATGGCTAAATGTCTCAAACGAGGCTCTTAGGTGGGCGGCAAGTGGTGCGTTAGAAGCGGCAGTCGCAATTCCCAGCACTGCTGCCACCTACCTTCACTTAAAAGGCAAGAGAAAAAAATTCTCATTAAGAAGCAATATTGCTGTTATAGCTGCAACAGGGCTTATGCTTTACGCTCTTGGAACAAGCACAACAGGCTTTTTCAAAGAAAAGCTCAGCGACGCGTCTGCCAGAATACACAACAGGATTTACATAGGAGAAGAGAAAGAAGAGATACCATTAGAAGACTCACTTTTTCACATTACAGGAGATCCGAAAGGAAAAGAAGAATATTTAGAAAGAGTAAGCATGGACAACATGATAAGATTAATGGCATCAGCGGGTGTTGACACTACAAATATTTCAAAGGTTGAAAGGCAGCTTGGTGATTACCATAAAAACTTTGACAGGATTTTTGAAGAGACATTTAAAGATTGGAGCTTGCCTGAAAGCATCAGAAAAGATTTTGCAAACTACATTAAGGCTCAGCTAATGACAGAGTCTGAATGGCATCAGAGAACAGAGTCAGGCGGCTTCCTTGTAAGCCGTGACGAAGCTTATGGTATAGGGCAAATAACTGAGGATTGGGTTTCCCAGCTTAACCAAGACCTCGCAAAAGAGAACCCTGAATTGAGAGAAAGCTTAATAGAAAGAGTTGGCAGAGACAGGAGAGGAAGGCCGATAATAAGGGGCAGGACAGAGACAAATGGTGTCGGGTTTGATTTTAATGATGTTATAAAAGAGCCTCTTGTGAATCTAGAAAGCCTCGTGGTGGGCACAAAGTTCAATGTTTACAGGTTTTTTGAGCTTATGGTCAGGGATAAGAAATTATTAACGTATAAAAGAGGAAGCCCAGAATACATGCAAAGAATATCGCAGCTAATGAGTGACCCAGAAATGTTCGACCAGCTTAAAAAATCCTTGGCTGCCTTTGCCAATGGCGGCTGGCCGTCAATGGTGCGCTATTCTAACAGGGCAAAAAGCTTTAGATGGGAAGATTACAGCAAGATGTTTGCCTGGAACAGCAGGCACAGGTTAGAAACAATCCCTTACGTTGAGTCAACAATGAACCAGATGTTTCTGTTTGATTTTGGTTATCCAACAGAATCAAGGAACATGATCCACCTTTTTGGCAACTCAGTAAATCCAAAGACAGGAAAGCGCACTTACAGATGCGTTGTTGATATTGCGCCAAGAGTGGTGGATGTTCCGGGAGATGAGGTTGTGTCAGTGTATGATGGTATTGTTAGAAGAGTTGACAAAAACAGGAATAACGGCTTGTTTGTTGTTGTAGAATACAAAGACCCAAAAAACCCTGAGAACTTTGTGGAAGGGTGGTACCTGCATTTGCAGGAAGTCAATGTTAAGGAGGGCGACAGAGTAAGAAAAGGTCAGAAAATCGGCGAGATGGGCATGTCAGGCGATATTGATGGAGTGATGCTTGGCTTCGGCTTAAAGATGAATGGAAAATATTACGTTGATCCAATGATGGTGTTTGGAGAGCTCGGCCGAGACCAAATAATTAGCACTTTCATAACGAGGTCTGGCAGCAAGTTCAGCTTAGAGCAAAGCAGCAATGACTACAGGAGAAGGGTTGGTTTTGGAGAAGCAATGCAGTCTTACATGAAAAGAGCTGAAAACAGATTATACGAAAGTGCCCAGAGGATTATCTGGAAAAGAAGCATTGACTCAAGAATTCAAACGATGAGCATGTACACTCAGTCTTTGCTTAAAGAAGCACAAAGGCTGATGCGGGAAAACCCTGCAGAAGCAATTCCTTTGTTGGAAGAATTCACAGCCTTGCAGGGAGGAAGCAGGCTTGATGACGGCTTCTTAATGCTGGCAAGGGCTTACCTTTCAAAAGGAGAATTAGAAAAAGCTATTAAAGCTGTTAGAAATGGAATGAATGTTTGCGAACATTATAAAGAAAGGGGCCTTAGCCAATTGTTTTATGATAATTTATCAGAATTAAGAGAAATTGAGTCGCATGAGGAAGTTATGATGTTCAGTGCTTTGAGGTCTCTCCAGAGAAGAGCCAAAACAGAAACCCAAGGATCAGTTCTGGGAATAGCAGAGGAAGCAGAAAGGGTTGCTGAGCGTTTTTTCAGGTTATTCCCTGCTTCAACGATGAGCGATGATGCTTACCTAATAATAGGAGACTTGGAAGAAGCAGCAGGAAAGACGTCTGAAGCTGTTGAGTTATGGCAGCGAGGAATAAAGAAAGGAGAAAAGCTTTATGAAATGTGGCCTGACTCAACCAAAGATAGGGGGTTATACATTGATATGAGGGAAAACTTAATGCAGAGGATTAATAGGCATTCAGCAAGATAAAACTAAGTATAATAAGAATAGGATAAAAAGTCGCTAAAAAAAATCTTATGTAATAATGCACTTGCAAGGCTCCAAGCCTTTTCTCAAACCCTGAGTTCTTGAGCTAAAAAAAAGCTTTTTGTCTTCTTTTATATTCTTAGCGAAAACGCAGTCAGCCCTGTGAAGCTTTTTTGAGTTTACAGAGGAAACATATTTTTTTTCGCGTGCAGCAAGTCCATTAATGGTTGACCTTTGCTGAGCCTTAAGTTTGGATATCTGCCTTTTTAGCTCGTCAATCTCATCAATGAATTCTTTTTGTTGCTCAAGAACAGAGTTTATTGTGTCAGACCAAGATGATAAAGTACTGGATAATGAGGATATTTCCGCCTGTAATTTCGCAATGTCTGACTTCACCATCTGAAACGATTTTATAATATTGTACTCTAAAACTTTTATTGGTTTCATATAACCACCTAAAAGGTAAAGAATTAAATATTATTTATAAATCTTTCTAAAATTAATTACTATACAGTGATTAATAA
>RFII01000092.1 GCA_003695265.1 Candidatus Woesearchaeota archaeon
ATCATAAGAATAAGAAAAAATCTATTTTTCTTATGCATTTTATTCATTCTGGCATCTCATATATTTTGAATAATTTTATTTTTTTCCATACCCTTTTACAGTTCTCATCTACGACCCCATTGCAATTGTCGTCAATTTTATTATAACAAACTTCCTCAGCACTAGGATTAATTCTGCTTTTTGAGTCATCACAATCTTCCCAAATGTAAAATCCATCATTATCCCCATCCCATAATGGCCTATAATCAGCTCTTCCATACTGCGCTGAAACCGTGTAATTACTAGGGTAGCCAACATTTGAGGAAAAATCATCCCAGTAGTTGCCAATGCTTGTGTTCCAGTGATTTGTTAATGCGCTTGAGTCATAAGCGTTAATGCTATTACTATCAAACGTATTGTTTGAAACAACAAATGAGGTGTTGTCCCACAATGCTATCCCATAACCATTGGAAGAAAACAGATTGGAAGAAACAACACCATCAGAATCATAGGCGGAAAATCCTGAATAATCATTATGACTGAACGTATTTGATAAAACGCTTACTTCTGAAGATCTGTAAACTTCAAGACCTTTTCCCTGATTTGTTGAAGACGTGTTTGAAAAGTTATTACTTAAAACATTGACTTTGGAAGAGTTTTGGATAAGAATTCCAGTCCTTACAGTTCCATCGTAAAACCTGTTACTTTCCAGGTTAATGTTTCTAATGAGACTAGTAAAAACCCCATATTGCCATGAACTGAATGTTATGTTCTTAAGGGTTATGTTTGATAACTCTTTAGTGCTGGTTGGATAATCTCCCACAAAAATAGCTTTTGATAGCATGAAGTTGTGCCCTCTTATTAATTTCCCTTTTCCATCAACAGTCACATTGCTTGAATTGATTATTATACAATAAATGTTATTGTAAGGCCCTGCATTGATGTCACTTCCAAAGAAGTAGGTTCCAGGATGGTTGATAATTTTACAGCTTCTTAACTCATATGGTTTTAGCGTTGTAAGTGGTAAGTAATCAAATTGATAACCATTAATGCTGTAAGGCTCATCGCAAAACCCATTATTATTAGTGTTTAAGCACGTTTCGCTGAATCCTGTCCCATCAGGCTTAGCCCAGTAATTACCACCTAAATATTGTCCTCCCACAATGTTTGGTCCTGGGCTAACAGACGTGTTGTAATTATTACTTGTTGCAATTGACACATTGGCGTTCTGTATATTCATAAAATAATTGTCATAAATATTATTATAGGAATTTGAAACAACAATTCCTCTATTGTTGTACGCTACATTATTTCTTGTTATAGTATTGTTCTGCCCTCCAAGGACTATACCATCACCACTGTCAGTAAACTCATTTCCGCTTATGTTATTGTTGTATGATGCAGCATCAATGCTGAGCGCTCTGAAAGAAACTAAGCTCGCAATAGACTTTTCTATGCTGTTATTGCTTGACTCAATTAAGTCAATGCCAAAAATGCTCGAGGTTAAGCTGACAGACCTAAAAATATTATTGTTTGACCTCTCAACTCTTATACCTCTCCACGAATTACTCATTGAAACATCTGCAAAAAGCGTGTTGTCAGTGAAAAACATTATAATCGCTGTGTTGTTGAAAGGGGATGTAAGTGTTGTTGTTTTTACAGTGCTGTTGTCAGCATTGCAGAGTATTATTTCAATAGGGTTTGTGTTTGTGATTGTTGTGTGTTGCGTGTTGACAAAAAGGATTGGTTTTTCCCAGGATCCATAAACATTGCTTAGTGTGTTGTTGCATTCTTCAAGGTCATTTATGCCGAGAGTAGGCATAAAGTCAAAATCAATTAAGGAATTTCTGTAAATGTTGCTGTTTGTAATATTGTTGAATTTTGAAGCTGAAAGAACGAATCCTTTGGAGTTATAAGAAGAGCGAACCAGCCTGTATTCTCCATAATCAGACTTGTAAGATTCAATTCCTATATAATTTGAGAAAGCATTAACATTTTCAACGCTGACATTCTTAGAACTGTCAACTTTTATCCCTGAATACCAGTCGCTTACACTCACATTTTTTATCTCAACATTATGCACTGATGAAGAAATTCCACCGACATGTATGCCGACAGAAAGCTCTGCATCGCTTCCATCAAACAAGAAGTTGTTTCCCAACAATCGCACGTGATTGGCAAGTACATTAAGGCAGCTGCTTTGCCCTGGATTAAGGTTTAATAAATCTTCAGGAATAAAATATACTCCACTCTTTGTAATGTTTGCGCATCCTTTTATTGGATTCATGTTAATCGGCTTTATTAAAGGATAATGATCAGTTGCAACTACTACTTTGTACTCATTGTCACAAATTAGATTGTTATCAGCATCGTCAAAGCACACTTCACTGAATCCTTCTCCATTAGGCTCTGCCCAGTAATTCCCACCTAAGAAAGGTCCTCCAATAATGTTTGTGCCTGGTGTTAGAGGCATGTTCAAGTTTGCGGTTGTGTTCGTCAGTTTGATATTTATGGTATTGTTGAAAAAGTTGTTAAATACGCTTAAATTGCTTACAGACCATGCTTCAATACCTGTAAAAGAAAGTGTTAAAGAATTATTCTTTCCAGTGAGGTGGCTGTCCTTAATTGTCACATTTGAAGCATAGACAATGTTTGCTGCAACGTCATTTACGTATGAGGTTGTATAAGTGTCAATGTTTAAGTTGTTCATATTCACGTTATTAGCGTGTGTTATATAAACACCATTTGCAGTGCCATTAATTGTAAGATCTCTTATTGTTATGTTTGTAAGCTCACTTGACTGGCTTCCGGAAACTACAACTCCCTTTATAGGCATGCCATTGCCATTTATAGAATGCCCGTTCCCATTTAGTATTACATAACTCTGGGTGATTATAAGGCAGTCACTGTTGGCGTTGATATCAGAAACGAGATTGTAAACACCTTGCGAATTTATTACGGTACAATTTGAAATGTTTTTTGGCTCGTTAGGTAATGTGAGCGGGTAATAATCTATATTGTTCTGCATTTGCCCAGACCCCACATAATAAACTGAATCGCAAATGCCGTTACTGTCAATATCAAGGCATGTTTCGCTGAATCCTGTCCCATCAGGCTTAGCCCAATAATTTCCGCCAAGAAGCTGTCCTCCTATTATATTCTGTCCTGAAATAAGTGGAAAATTCCACGTGTGGTTTTCTGAAGTTATGTACTCGTTCTGCGTGTTGTTGAAGTAATTATTGGCAAATAAACCTCCTGGAACGCTGGATAGGAAATAAAGCCCTGCAAAATTATTCGCTGTGACAATGTTACCTGTCATTGTAGGGTTTGAAGTTGCATCAAACCTCACACCACCTCCGTTATTCATTGAAATAGTATTATTTAATATACTGTTATTGGCTCCTCCGTTGAAGCTGATTCCCCAATCAGAATTACTTGTTATAGTGTTGTTTTCTATTATTGTTGAGACAGGAAAATTGCCTGTGGAAATCCCAATCGTGTTGCCTGTGATAAGATTGTTTCTTGCAGCGTAATTTTTGGTATTCTCTAAACTTATTGCGATAGTGGTTGAGTCAACTTCATTATCATGAATCCCTAATGTACTGTTCTCAATCCAATCAACATAAATCCCATTATACCAGTTGCTGATTCTAAAATTTTTTATTTCAACATTTTGAAGTGCATTATAATAAGGGAATGAGGAAGCTCTGATTGCCGTTCCAAAGCCTGATCCTTGAACAAGATGGTTCTTCCCATCAATTATTACATTGCCAGAAGTTATCCACAAGCACAGGTTTGTTGAACCAATAATATCAGATTCTATGGTGTAATTGCCTGGTTGAGTTATATTCTGGCAGGAGTAAATTGGTGTTGCAAAAGCGTTTCCAGAGTTTATTAACAAAAGCAACGGTAATATTATAATCATTGTTAACTTTCCTTTCATTTAATGCACCTCTTAATTTAATAAGGAATTAAAACTAATATTTAACCTCTGTTTTGCAAGAATAAACTTTTATTTATAAACTATTTGTTTGTAATTACAACTTTTTTGTTTTTTTCTTCATATTTTAATATAATATTACTTATCCTAATGCTTTTGTACAGAATTTTCTTTTTTTTATTAGTTTTCGTATTCTGAATCCAAGACCTTCCTTATTTCCTTTGCTTTCTTTTCGCCAATCAAGTCTATTTTTTTCAGCTGCTCCTCCTTCGCGTTCATTATCTTCTTAACGGTCTTGAACTTTTTCAGCAGAGGCTTTGCCAGGCTTAAGCCTATTCCCGGCAGCGCGCTCACAATGTATTCCTGCTGCTCTTTCAGCGTCAAAGGCTTTTTTGAGCCGTGAGGATTAAATATTTTGGGCTTTTCTTCCTGCTCGCGCTTAGCCATTATCATCAGCAGAGCAGCAGTGTCCTTATTGTTTTTTGTGAATATCATAGGTATTCCGTAACTAATTGCTATTGTTGCTAAGAGGCCGCGAATAGCATTTGGATGGACTTTCCTGACAGCATAAATGTCCTGGGTTCCTGATATTATTATAACCGGCCGCCTGTAACTATTCTTCAGAACTTTCACCTGCTCTAAGAGTCTGCCATCAACCAATGAATTAACAAAGTCCTCAACTGTTTTCAGCTCGACAGCAACGTCCTCTGACAAAACGTAATCAGCGCACTTCAGACTTTCCAGTTTCACGCTTGCGCCGAGCTCAACCAACTCTTTCACTATTCCGCCGCCTTTTTCGCGGTAGTCAGCGAACACCTTGACTTTTTCTTCTTCAGGAATGTACTTCTCGAGGCTTGGCTGGGATTTATGAAACGTTTCCTGAAGCTTCGACTTCAATGAGTCAATTGTCCTGAACATCCTCTTTTCTTTATGATGAGCCACCCACCTATACCCAACATCCCTAGTGTCTTTTGCTATTAGTACAATAATCTTTCCCTTGCCATGCCTGCCGGTCCTGCCGCGCCTCTGAATATGCCTTATGGCGCTAGGGATAGGCTCATAAAAAACCACTGTGTCAACTTTAGGAATATCTAGGCCTTCCTCTCCTATTGAGGTGCTGACTAAGCAATTAAAAATTCCTTCCCTGAACTCGTCAAGAACCTCTTTCTGCTTTTTTTGTGTTAGGCCAGTTTCTCCTTTTTTCAATTGCCCAACAAAGAGTTTTGCCTTAACATTAGTAACCTTATTCAAAGTATTCACAATAACTTTTCCCGAGTCTCTGAACTGCGTGAAAACAATAACCTTTTTTTCTTTCGAGGACCCTATCTCTTTTTCCATTATTTCTTCAAGTTTTTTGAGCTTTGGGTGCTCAACACCTTCCTCAAACAAATTGTCAGTAAGTATTAAGGCAGACCTGAAATTAAGGTCTTTGACCAAGTTCTGAACAGCTTTGACTTTCGTCTTTGTTGCTTCCTGCTTTAAGCGGTGCATGTAAGAGTGAAGCGCAGTAATTCCCTGGGTTTCTAGCAATTCAATCGCATGGTTTACCTTGGTTGCTTCCGCAATCAATGAAATAGACCTTAAAATTCCAAAGTCTTTGTTTCCCTGACTTATCTCAGCATGCAGTTCTGCCTGCGCCTGAAGCAGAGATGTCTTTTTAGAAATCTTTGCTGTGTTGACATAACCATATTTTTTTATTTCCTCTAACTTGCTCTTGTAGCATTGCTCAAGGTACTTTTTTATCTTCTTGAAGCTCTCCGGAAGCTCGACTTCCACCCAATCTATTTTTGTTTCCTGAACGTACGGCTTTACGTCAGGGTCTTCAGGAGTCCTTATCTCAATATCCTCTATGTAAGCGTTCCTGCAAATTTCCTGAATCTTTTCTAAGTCAGAGCCGGGTGAGGCTGTCAAGCCAAGAATTCTTGGATACTTTGACTTTTTGTGGTACTGCTTTGCCAGGAAAACGTAATCATAGTCACCTACGCAGTGTTGTATCTCATCTAACACCAGTAGGGAAACTTCAGACAGATCTGCCATTCCATTAATAACATCATTACTTATCGTCTGCGGCGTTGCAACAATAACACTCGACTGTTTCCAGAGCTTTTCCCTTTCATCTGGCTTGACCATTCCTGTGAACAAAACAATTTTCTCAGGGTTAATGTCAAGATGTTTTTTAAAAGTTTCAACATGCTGGTCGCACAGAGGCTTTGTAGGGCTTGAAATAAGAATCTTTGATTTTGGATACAGCTTCAGCCTGTGAGCAGCTAAAAGCATGGCTATGGCTGTTTTTCCCATTCCTGTAGGAAGAATTACCATAGTGTTCTTACTGACACAGGTTGAAAGAATTGTTTCCTGATATAATCTAGGCTGAAAATCTTTTATCACAGCAATTACCCCTTTGCAAATGAAATACTACTGCATTTAAATAGGTTTTGAATTAATCTTCAAAGAATTTTGGCTTACGGCGTGAATCCTATAAACCTTTTTATGTACCCTTTTACATAAAGGTAATGGCTCAATGCCCAGCCAAGCGCAAACACTATAATCAGGGCTTTCTTGCTCGTGTAAAAGTTTCCAAGTATGTAACCTAACAAAAACCCAATTATTATTATTACTACAGGAACGTTGAGCTTTCCTTTTCTCTGCACCATTATGAAGCCGACCATCATTCCACAGATAAAAATTACCAAATAGCTGAAAAAAACGTTTTGTATTGCCAATGACAAGAAAAACCCTATGATTAATAGCACCCAGAAAAACAGTTCAGGCCAGCTTTCGTAAAGCATAAATCCCTTTTTCATGCGCTTTCCACCTTAAGATAATAAACAAGCCACATTAAACCACCAAGTAATAATCCACCTACAATAGCTAATAAAACATTTGCAAAGTATACTAATATTCCCGTCCCAATTATTGAGGCGTAGCTGAAAACATATATAAGCCTTGACTGGAAGAACACGTTTGCCCCATTTAGAGGTGGTATTGGAAGCAGGGCAAAAACAGCTATTAAAATATTGATTGTTATTGCCTTTTCAATCAATGCTGTGTTTGGCAAAAACATGAACATCTTGAAAACCATTGCAAGAATAATGTTCGCTACCGGTCCTGCAAGAGACACCTGTAATATATTCATGTAACTAAGGCCATGCCTGAATTTTCCGATTCTAGCTCTTGTAATCTGGTGCAGGACAAGCCCTCCCGGAGCTATGAATGTGAGCCAGCCGTAAGAAGCAAAAACCAGAACGAGACCTATTATTAAACCGTACATCCACATCCTGTACTCATAACGATAGCCGTGTCGCAGCGCAAAAATTCTCTGCGCAAATTCTCTAACTATTATTGCAATTGTTACTATAACAATCGTGTTAAAAAGGTTTGTTAGGCCTGTGCCCACGTCGAACTTGTCAGTACCCCATTCCCTGAAGCTCATAATAAAAGAAAGGACTAGAATCGTTATTGTCAGGCCTTTTATCTCTTCATTTTCAAACCTGAAGTACTCTGAAACCATATGGCTTAGTTCGCCCATAACAATTAATGACGTGGTCTTTATTATATATATTTTACGTGTTTGAGTCCTGTTTGTAAGCCTTTCTAACAAGCATCAGTAATTCTTCTGCGTGGCCTGCTCCGACAACAGCAATTATTCTTTCATAAGGGTGATTAACCATTAAATTATGTAATCTGTGCGCCATTATATTGTTGCGTTCCTCAATTAGAACCTTGTAAATGTTCGGGTACCTTCTTTTTACTTTTTTAATAAGCGTCTTCACAACCTTTTCTTCAGGCACTTTTCTCAGGTCAACACTTATTTTTTCTCCCCCGCCAAAAAAAGCTTTTATAATATCAACCAGCAAGTTCCATTTTTCTTTCCATGACAGGCTTTCTGAGAACCTTTTTAGTGTGACTCTTATGTTCTGGTCTATCAAAGCAACTTTTATGTTGTGTTTCCTGGCAATCTTAACAGCTTCTTTCATTTCAGCTCCTGGCACAACCCCCACGCTCCGGCCCAGCTTTTTCTGGATCCACGCGCCTAAAACAGCAAACACAAAGCCTTTAACCCCAACTTTTTTTATGTCTGCCAGCCTTAATCTTGTGCCTTTGTCAGAAACCAAAGCTGATAAGCGCTCCCTGTCAAGCTCTAAAGCAATTATGTCAGGGCTTTCATTCTTAATAAATTCCCTTACTTCTCTTACGCTCTGCCTTGCTATGTGCGAAGTTCCAATTATTATCAGGTTGCGAAACGAGTTTTTTCTATTGCAAGCAGCCATTTTTTTATTGTTTTATTTAAATCATTAAATATCTTGCGCAATAGAAAAGTATTTAAACACAGCCAATCTTAATAAACTTGTCATAATTTTTACTTAGAAAAACATAGTATGGAGGGATTATTATGCTAAAAATGAAGAAAATCTCTGAGACTTATGACATGAAAGTCTTTACTGATACTGGAGAATACTTCGGAGATGTTGAAGAATCAATACTAACAAATAACAAGGTTTTCGGGTGGAGAGTACGCTCAACAAAGAATTCTTTCCTAAACAAAGTTTTGGGATCGGCAAAAGGTGTTATTGTTCCGCACCAGCTTGTCAAATCAATCGGCGACATAATGATTATAAGCAAGGCAGCCGTGCCAAGCTACAATCCAGAGGAAGAATCAGAATCAGCCTGATTACTTTGTTTTTCTTACTCTCTTATTTTATTTCCCAAGGATCCCAAACCACAAAATCCTGGTAAGGAGCTGGCGCTTTTAATTCCCAAATCCTTCTCTGAACGCTCCTCAAAGAAACGTACAATGTTGGCTGCCCCCAAGCCTCCCTCTCAATCAGCTCGTAATAAGGAAACATTTCCCTTTTTTCATCAATAGTAACATTAGGATCAGCCAAAACCTCAAACTC
The DNA here is from genome assembly GCA_003695265.1 of Candidatus Woesearchaeota archaeon. Classification (GTDB taxonomy): domain Archaea; phylum Nanobdellota; class Nanobdellia; order Woesearchaeales; family J072; genus J072. The sequence goes on from RFII01000092.1 coordinate 8,818, forward strand.
GCCAATTCTTGCGCGCTTGATAGGCACTGTGATTAGCGTTTTCACAACATTGGCGTAATCAGGCTTCATTCTTCTTATTTGAAGAGCTTTGTAAGCTTTTTCGCCAACCTGCACTACGTCTTCTTTCTTTTCCGGCGTTTTTCTTTTAGCCAAGCCAGCCTCGTAATCAGCAATGAATGCCAAGTCATTCTCAAGAATCCTGCTTAGCCTGACAAACCTCACAAAGTTTGCTTCATCAAATGCTGTTGGGTCTCTGCCTGCGGGAAGAACCAATCTCTCTAAAACACCTTCTGTTGCAAGGCTTCCTTCAACCACATAATCAATCACAAACCTGGGCTCTTCTAAAAAGTACGGCGCAACAATTGCGTCAAAGCTGTCTTTCAGGAATTGGACAGGTGCATAAAATTCTCCGTTTTCCTTTCTTATTTGAGTTATCGTCCTTCCCTGGCTTAGAAGGGTTAGTATTCCCTCAAGGTATCTTTCAATTGCTTCACAAGGCCATTTGTAAGAAGGCTTTTTCTTTCTCCTCTCAACCTTTATGTTGAAAGTAACAGGCCCTCTCTTAATAGGCTCAACAACAATTCCTTCTTCAGGAGGAAGATTCAATTTCGTGAAGCCAGTGGAAGCCTTCAATGCACCTTTTAAAAGCCCTATCTCTGTTTCGATGTCTGGAACATTATGGGTTGCCCTGACATAAGCTTCCCTTTGCGCTTCTAAATCACCTTCAAACTTTCCGGCGCTTTCAATAACTTTCTCAACAAGACTCATAATCCTCTAAGAATTTTTTGTTATTATTAAAATTAATGCTTAATCACAAGAAAAGATACATTAGTGAGCCAGCCATCGCCATAAAAAACCCGAGAATAATATTTTCAGTCAATGCTAATATTATAAATAAGGTTATTCTCCCTAAATGAATGCTTACCTCTCTGAAAACTATTGTTAAGACAATCCCTTCGCTGTTTGCCTTGTCATAAGAAATCATTTCAAAAGGTATGCTCTGCGATGGCTTTACCAAGCCATAAACAGCATTAGTCCCAATAACTCCTGTAGTTGTTTTAATAAAAGAACGGGCAATCCAAATTGCAAAAAGAAAAACACTCCCTGCCCTAAGCAAAAATTTTTGGTGCTTGTCTGATATCTTACTCACAAGAAAAACAACGAGCATTGTTGCAAAAAGTGTTATTGACTTGAAAACCCCTAATGAAACGTAATTTTTTGTTATGAGCAAAAAAATAATGACGGGCCATATTATGGCCTCAACCCCAAATTCGAAGCCCCATGCGCTGAAACCAAGAAAATCTTTTATTCTATGGCTTTTGAACAACTTCTTAAATGAAACTGTAAGAGGCTCATGAATGTCTCTTGAGAAAAAAAGCGGCGCTGTCGAAGCTAGCAACAAGAAAGACACTATAACAAATAACGACTTGAAGCCAATTAAGCTGAGTATTAACCCCCCAATTATGGGTCCTGCAGAGCTGAAAACAGAGCTCAGTATTTTTGACGCACCAACCTCTTTTCCTCTTTTTCCTTTTTTGCTGAACTTTGCGAAATCAACATGGTACCCAATCCAAAACATCGCGAAGTTAATCCCTAAAAGCGCAGGTATAATAAAAAAGGATTTAGGAAAAGCCTTTAATGAAAAAAGAAGAACATAACCCACTATTAACAATGGAACACTGAACAGTATAGAATGCTTAAACCCGAACCTTGAAGCGAGTTTAGCAGCAGGGAAGACTGAAATTATCCAAAACACTTCCATTACTATATAAAAATAAAAAACCTTGTTCAACCCGTAATCCAAGCTCAACAAGTAAAGAGGGATAAAAACAGAAATCATTGACAAGGCAAACGACCTTATCGCAATGCTCAAATATAATTCGTCAAGCTCTCTGTTTTTTAAAAAACTGAAAAAATGGTGGTTGTGCATAGCAAAACCTATTTATATATCATCTTATTAAAGTTTTTGATATACGGCTGTGGTCCAGTGGTAAGATGCGACCCTCCCAACCTTTTTCCGGAATAAAAAGAATGGAGAGAGGTCGTGACCCGGGTTCAAAACAGATTTTTGCCAAAATCTGGTAAAAAGCGTTTAAGTGAGACCTTCACTGCGTGAAGTCTCACGAACCTCAACGGTAAAATCTGGTGAAAGTCCCGGCAGCCGTATCAAACCAAAGTTATCTCCTCTGAATTCAAAAGAACCCTATCATCATTAACTTTTACAACTAATCTTCCATCATCCAAAATGTCAACAGCTCTTGCCGCTTGCGGTTCTCCTTCTGCTGCTGGTGGCTTGTACCTTACTTCTCTGCCTATAATGTCTGTTAATTCTTTGAACCTTGCAACAATCGGGTTTTCTGCCTCTTTTCCATAATCCCACAATTCCAACCTTCTAACAGCATACCTTTCTGCCAGCCAAAAATATTTTTTCATCCTCGCAACAACATTTGCGAACAAGTAATCAAGGTCAGCTTCTCTTCCTGTTTCTTGAACAATGCTTGTAGCAGTATCAAGGATTCCTTCCATATTATTATTAACGTTTATTCCAACACCGACAAGGCTTGCGCCTAATAATTCGCTTTCCAAAACCTCTTCCACAAGAATTCCAGCAATTTTTTTCTCATTAACATAAACATCATTAGGCCACCTTGCTTTTGCCGGAACATACTTTTGCAGTGCTTCGCAAACAGAAACGCAAGCGGCCATTCCATAAAATTCGTTTAAGTCATGCCTTATTAGCGTGAACCATAAGCCGCCTTTCGGAGCATGCCATTCTCTTCCAAACCTGCCGTGCGCGTCTTTAACTTCATCTGCTAGCACAATCATGCCGTCTGATCTTTTTGAGCCAATGAGTCCTCTTGCGAATTCCTGCGTGCTTTTCATGCTGTCATAATTGTAAATTGTACAGCCTAAAATTCTCGAGCCGTCTACTGTTCCTAAATCCTTGTACGCATCATCAATCATTCTGGCGAGCCTTTGTTCTCTTTCTATGTTCTCTTCCATTTTTGCCTTACAATCTCCTCCATTCTTTTCACTTCTTCCAGTTGCTCTTCTGGGCATATTCCTAGCAGAGGGCTTCCCTTTGCAACGCGCTGGCCGTTCGCAAAATAAACAGCATACAATATCCCATCCTTCCCGTTGTACCTTACAGGAACATCTCTTTTCATATAAGCCATGATGACAGGCTTTATGCCAGGTCGAATAAGACTTCCTTGCTTTGCATTAAGAATATAAGTTGCGTCTTCAGGCGCTTCTAAAACTACAAGGACTTTCCTCAGTATCTCCTCTATTACTTCGTCGCTTGTCAAAGGATGCTGAATTGTCATCACATGAGTGAAAGCCTCTGCGTGTTTTCCTTCAAGAGCAGACTCTAAGTTACTCACAGTACCATTTGTCGGAGAATAAATAATCTCTTTCGAGCCCTGCCTTTCAATCTCAAACAACGGCGTTCCAGGAATCTCTTTCCAATTTCCTCTCGGCCCAACAACAGAGTCACCTTCTTTCACAGTAGTTGCTCTTTCTTTTAATCTCTTGTTTGAGTAGGAAAACCTGACAATCCCACTATAAGGAGTTACAATTTCAACATTCCTGTTAGGGTCAGATAAAATCCTTTCAAGCTCAGCATTTACGTCTACCATTTTAAGCACATAAAATCACATGTAATAAAGGTTTTTTCCCTCTCCAAAAACCAAAATCCTATAAAGGTTCGGCCTTACCATGTCGCGCCGCCACAAACCTGTTATATGACCCCTCTGTTTTGCCTCTTCAACGTCATGATAATTCGGGCTGACTCTTATTCTTGTAGTGCGGTAAATAACGTCAGGCCCTGCAAAGCCGACTTTTATTGATGGCAGTGCGTAAATATTGTTTGGCATTGAGAGGAAGCTCGCGTAAGGCCCAGCGTAAGTCGTGCCTGCAAAAATGGATACTGGTAGGCCTCCTTTTTCCATGTACTCCTCTAAAACAGAGCTTACCTGCTCCATTGCCTGCAAACCAACAGCTGATTCCTGCGTTCTTATGCCAACTGTTTTATGGCTGATGAAAAGGAAAGGCATTTTGTTTTTCATAGCTCTTTCAATTGCCAAGCATATTTTTTCGCTTCCTCCGATGCCCACAGAGCCTCCCCAAAAGTCTCCAATAAGCATTGCTCCAATAAGTTTAATTCCGTACAGCTTTGCTTCAAAAGTCAGCACAGAGCTGTTCTTTCCGCTCTTCCTTCTTGCTCTTTCAAGCCTTTCATTAACTCCTGGAAAACCAACAACGTTTGTTTCAATTATCCCATCATTGAACTCATGGACAGAGCCTTTGTTAAACCATTTTGCAAGAAGATACTGCCATTCCATCTCGAAATGATAACCACAGTTAGGGCATATTCCAGCAAATTCATTATAAAGGTCAGGAGCCCATACGTCCAAGCAGCCTTTTTCCTCTCTTTTTGGGCACTTCACTGACTTGTCAATTTTTGCTAATGGGCTAACATAACTCTCATCAACAGGATACTTCTCCTCAAGCTTTTGAATCGAGCTTCTTATGTCCTCGCGCATCCCAAACCTTCTCGGAACACTAATTATTGTGCTACTTAAGTAAGGGTCGCCTGCTCTTGCGCTAATCGCGTCACCTATATCCCCTGCAGCTATAATAATCCTTCTTGTCGGCTTGAACACGCCCTTCCTCACAGCGTTTTTCAGCCTCATAATCCTATCTGTTCTTCTCTGCCTTGTCAAATCCGATTCTGAGCGTCTGTCTAAGTAAAATCCCTTGCTTAGCCTTCTTTCTTTATCCCTCCTGTCCCTAACAACCTTTTCTAACTCCTTTCTTGAAAGCTCCCAAGGCACGTAAACATAAAATTTTCCGTCTGTCTCTTCAAATGATCCTTGCTTTCTTAAATAATTGCGCAGTTTTCTTTCTGATCTTGCTCGCAAGACTATTTCATCAGTTGCTTTTATCACGTCGTACCTTGCTCTCCTGAAAAATTCTATATCACCAGACCTTGCTCCTAAAGGAGGTTCCTCAATTATACCATCAATAATACCAAATCTCAAGCAGTCTCTTGCTGTTATCCTTAAATTCGCGGCGCATTGCTCGATAAGCTCTTTTATTTTGTCATCAGTCCTCTCTTCAGGAGGAAGCTGGAGGGCTTCTATGGCAGCAGCCCCTTCAGGCGAAATAGCGCTGTACCACGCGTGGGAAGTCATGAGGCGAATATTTCCAACGCCAGCTGCCTCGAAGCCGCCTGAGCCGCCCTGGCCGTAATTAACAACAACAATAGGAATTCTTGCTGAGGTTGCTACGCGTATGGCTCTGCTGATTGACTGGGCTGCTCCTGGATACTCTTCTAAAGCTTTTGTTCCCGGCGTGGAAGCCCATAAATGAACTGGTGTTTGCTCCCTTTCAGCCCTGCGTATAAAGTGAGCTATTTTCTGGTTTCCGAATTGGTTTGCAGCGCCTCCACTCCTCTCATCCTGGCCGTGGCCTGACTCGTGGCCTATGACCATAACCCTATCACCCAATAGGCTTCTTCCTTTTCTTCTCTGAATTATTGCCCTGGCAACAACGACTGCTGGGTCAGGGTCTTTTAAGTCTTCTCCGCTTATCACTTCGAAACTATCATAACAAAAAGTTAAAATGTCATGTAAACTTATTCTGTCAGGATGCCTGCTTATTCTAACAATTTCCATTGGTGTTCTCGGCTCTTCACTCATAATCTTTTCTGCTTCTGACACTTTGCTTTCAAGGTTGCCAAGCTGCGAATCAAGGTCAGCGCCTCTGAGGCTTTCCCATCCTGACTCTAACGAGAAAAAAGCGCCTTTTAAGTTTTCAAGATAAGCCGGCAGGTCATCTCCTTTGATGTCACACAAGTAATTAAACCTTCTGCGCAGCTCATCAAATTTTTCTGCTCTCATTTTAAAATTCCCATAAATTAGGAATGCGGCTTTTAAGGTAATCAAGGTTTGTGACTAAAGGCTTTGAGCCTTCACCTTCAATTACCACTTCATCTAAAAAGCGCTTGCCACGCTCCTTCGCCTGGTCTATTGAATCGCCCCAAATAACCACTAATGCTAAGGTAGGATCATAATCTGTTATTATTTTGTACGGCCTGTCATTTGGAACGTGAGTGTAAACAGCAGCCCACTCATGCTTCGGAAAATCAAACCTTGTTATGGTTCCTGCCCATTGCTCAAAATCTTTGTCAACATCTTCTGCAAGTATCCTAAATTCAATGCTGGCCCTTCCTCCAGTACTGACATGTTTTTGCTTATATCCCAATTCTTCTCCAAGCGCTGTCCGAATCATCTCAACGATAAGGTTAGTGCCAATCCTTCCTTTCACTGATGAAATCCTGCCCGAAACGTCATTCTCAACCTGAATCCTAGTGTTTACTTCCAGCAAATATAATTCTCCTTTCTTAGTTACTAACCATTCCCAAGTGCCTGCACTGTTATATCCTAATTTGTAAGCCATTTTCATAGAATGCCTTATTGCTTCCTTCATCACTTTTTTAGGGTCAAAACCATAATCTATTCTGGTATCAAAAGCAGGGGCCAGCTCAATTCTTTTCTGCCTTTGAGGGCTTTGAATAGTGCAGTTCCTTGTCCCAAAATTAACAATGCGTCCTTTCCTATCACCTATGATTTGAACTTCAATATGATTAAAATCGCTGAACAGGTGCTCTATGAGAAGGGTGTCATCATGAAAATGATTTCTGGCATAAGACCTCGCCTCATTAAACCTTAAAGCCAGCTCATCAAGAGATCTTTCATCCACGTTCCTGAGTTCATACAATCCGCGGCCGCCTCCTCCTGCAGACGCCTTTATTAGAATGTCTGGCCCGTGCTTTCTAACAAGCCTTTTCACTATTTCCTCTGCCTCTATTATGTCCCTGACAGGACTAGTTGATCCTGGTATTGTTGGGATTCCTAATCTCCTAGCAACTTTTTTCGTGTTTACCTTGCTTCCCAAATCCCTCACATACTCCCATGTTGGTGCTATTGGAATTATAGGTCTGCTTCTCTTCTGAAGCCTTCTTATAACTCTCCAGTTTTCAGACAGCATTCCATAACCAAAAAAAATTGCATTACACCCAGTCGCATCAGCTGCTTCTAAAATTTCGTTAGGATCATCATATTTTGAGACTCTCCAAGCCCTTTTCCTGCCAGGCATGTCTTCTTCCAATGCTGTTCTCGCGTGCAGCGACTCAGAATCCTGCTGCGTGTAAATAGCAACGTAATCTAAGCCAAGCTCTTTGCAAGCGTTTATTCCCCTGAGAGCTATTTCACCCCTATTAGCAATAAGAACCTTGTTTTTCATATTACTTCTAAATCACTAATCTTAGTGATTTAAATAATTTTTGGAGAGACACCATTCTGAAGTGAGAAAAACAAAAATCATCTGGATTAAGCCGCTGCTCTTCTAATTGAATGTGGAAGAATAATGGCTATTGCATAAATTATTCCTACCATTATAGGGTTATGCATTGGAACGTTAAGCTCTAGAATAAGACCCAAATAATTTGTTATTATAGTAATAAGAACAAATATCACAGCAGCAATCACAGGTAGCATAATCATATTTAGTATGTAATGGTGGTTTGTTAATGAGGCATCTGACAACAAACTGTCAAAAAGCACGCCAAAAACAAGCCCGGCAACAATTATTGTTATGTATAAGTTAAAATCGTCAAAAACAAGTATTAGAGGAACTAAGCTTAGTGATATTATCCCATTGCCAATGAGTATTATTGCAAGAACAAGCCAATATGCGAAGTGCTCAAAAACCCTTATTCCTTTCGATTTATTTATTTGGGCGCGTTTTAAAATAACACACACTTTCTCAATCTCCTCTCTTATCCACCCTTTTTTTTCTAGCCTTCTTACCAATTCCTTCATTTTCTTAGTTTTTCAAGAAAAACATCCAACTTTGTCTTGTTTTCAGGAAGAGGAGCCTCATATTTTTGTCCCAGGATTCTTGCTGCAAGCCTTTTTATTGCGAGCGACGCTTTTGAGTGCGGATAAACATAAACAAAAGGCTGCTTCTGCCTGTAAGCTTTTCTGACAACATTGTCATGAGGTATTGATTCTATTACCGGAACTTCCAGGATAGACTCAATATTTTCTTTTGACATATCATACTCATCTCCTGAAATGTTGTTAAGGACAGCGCCTGAAACTTTTATTCCTAACTCATCAGCCAGCTGAACTGTCCTGTAAGTGCCTGTGACCGCAAGAAGCTCAGGCGTTGTTATTGCAATAACCTCGTCACTTGCTTTTATCACATTTCTCACATCATTACCCAATCCGGATCCGCTGTCTAAAATCACGAACTCAGCAGATCCAACCAAATCGAGAACAACGTCATGTATTTTTTCAGGATTAATCCTTTTTGAATGCTCATAGGAAAGGCTTAACGGAACAATTCTGAGCTTTGAAGGATGCAAATACATTGCATCACTAATATGCTTTTTGCCCTCCATAACATCATTTAATGTGATTGGAGGATTATGATAACCTATCAGGATTGCGACGTTCGGCACAGAGAAATTCGCATCAATGTATACTACGTCATGCTTGAACTGGCTCAGCGCTATCGCAACATTGAATGAGACAACTGTTTTTCCAACACCTCCTTTTGCGCTAGCAAAAGTTATGAACTTTGTCATTCTTCTTCTTTCCTCACAATCATTCTTATTTCATGAAAAAATTGCTTTATCTGCTTGTAAAGATCAGTCACAGTGTCAATATTAATCTCAACTTTTTCACCTTCAACATCCAAAATCATTGCTACATGGCGCCTGTACTCATTCACACTTTCATACTCTAACTTGTCCATTTTCCTAAACTTTAGGTAAGTGTCAATGTTCTTCTGAAGATCTGGGATTTCAGGGTAAACTTCTTTCAAAGCGTCGCACATCTTCACAGGATTGTCCGGAATTTCACTTATTTTCTTCTCTTCTTTTGCAAATTCTAGCAATGCCTTTATTGCAAGCTCGTAAAAACTGATCATCCTTTTCATCACCTGCTTGAGCATGTCAGCAGTTCTCGTGTATTTTAAGCTGACAAAAATCAGGTGATCAAGCCTTTTCAGCTCGTCATACGCCAAATCTATGGTTTCCTTAAATTCCTCGTCGTCCAAATAACTCATCATTTTCCTCAACCAATATGTTTATTTGATGTACAAACATCTTTGCCTTTGCTACGTAACTTTTCATCTTCTCCACACTTATAGCTTTTATGCTATAATTATCAGAGCAAATCACAAACTTGTCCTTTCTTGAAAACTCCACGGGGCTTTTCTTGTGCTCAAGCACCAAGTTCTTCACTTCAAGTATAAAATCAAGGTACTCTTTCTGAATGTTGTACCTTCTCGCGCATTTGTCCCTGAAAACCATAAATTTAGACTCAAAAGTGTCTTGGAAAGGCGGAACGCGTTTGTACATGCGATCAAGGTAAAGCAACGAAGCCATAGCGTTGGTCAAACTTAAGAAAAGGTTTTCCATCACAGAAGCTAATAATTTAGGATCCTTCACCATAGGATATGTCACTGTTAGCATATGGTCCGCGACTTGTAAATTTTTTTTGGCCTTTTGCTGCGCCAGCTGAAACTTTTCCATAGGTAATAATAAAGGTAATCGACTATTATATATTAATGTTGTGTTCTGCCAAGCGAATTTATTCCTTTAACTTCAATATCGCTTCTGCAATGTCCCCTTTTGTCTCTTCCAAAGCTTTTCTTGCCTCTTCTTCAGAGCAGTTTACCTGCTCCATCACAGTATTAATATCATCTTCACTTATCTCAGGCTGTGTAGAAAGTGGTTGTTCAACCGGTTCACCTATGATCTGATAAGTGCTTTGCCCCATCATGTTGACTTTCGCGACCTGTGGGTTTTTGAAAACTAGTTGATAATCATTTGTCTTTATCACAACCTCAACTGCGTCTATGTCCTGCTGCTGTATTCCCATGCGCTTCATAGCCTGCCTCATTTGCCGAGGATTCATTCCTGGTATCATTTTCACAAACCCAACCAACCATTGCCAAAAGTGTAAAGAATGATCAAAATCAACATCACTAAACATATTAAAACAATGATATGGCCTGGCTGAAACTCTATCTTACTCTTGTAATCATCAAAATACCTTACAAGCCCTCCTATACCAGAGGGCATAGTAACCCTGTCTCTTGCCATAAAAGAAGAGAATAAATAAATATTTAAAAAGATTTCGGGATTCAGCGTTCTCAATAATTAGAAACCATTAAAAAACTTGTAGGGAAGCTGTAAGCCGCCTTCTGTCAACCTTCCCTTCAAAGGAACAGGTTGCCTTAACATTTAACTAAGCGTCTTAATGACTTGCACTGGCCAGGGCTCGCCGTTTCACCCATTCCACAAAGAGCGTCCGCGGGTTATCTCGGTTTTGTCGCCAAAACCTTCTCCAGCATCACCCTCCAATGTGGCGGTCTCGTTTCTGAGCGGTTGCCATCCCTTTCGAGATCTCCGAAGAGTGGCCTGTTTTTAGTGGGCGGACTTTCCTCACAAACTTTTGCCAAAGTTTGATCAAATGCAGTTAAGTGGGATGTTCTCGTTGCGCTCGAAATCCCACGAAAATTATTTAATCCTTGGCAAAGTCTGCGAAAGTTAAGCGCTTCCCTACATTAATGATGAGATTCATTTTTCTTTTTTAAATCTTTCTGTAAACAACAAGGTATTCGTAGCATATTATAGGGAACCTTTCTCCTATCTTATCTAAAAACTTTTTAAGGAACAAAAAATATTTTATTAATCTATAATAAAATCTAAATGGG
>RFII01000093.1 GCA_003695265.1 Candidatus Woesearchaeota archaeon
CCGAAACATTTATAAATATCTTGTTTTTTTACCTGAGTATGAGAGGTTTAGAGACTGTAGAAGAATTTCATGCTATTTTTGAGAAGTATGAAGGGAGCTTAACCCATATTGTCCCAGTACATGCTGGATTGACAAGACACCATTTAAGTTACGGCTTAGACCCTAATCCTGCGCACAGGTTTCCTGAAGAATTAAGGGAAGCAGGCTATGATCCGCTGCATGTGAAAAGAATTCTTCTGGCAATTTACCTTAATAATACATCTTTGGGTGAAAATCCTTTAGGAGAAGAAGGCTCTGATCAAGCAGCACGGGATTCGGCATTGGGAAAAAGAATAATTGAGGAGCTTCCGGACAAAATTTTGATTAATCCGGGAATCCACACAGCTGCTCTGGCGGAGTTTCCTGACACTTTCATACCGTTTGCTTATGATATAAGATTCAAGAGCCCTTTAATCCTTGAAGAGGGAAAAACAACTGGTGTGGAGAGAATAATCAGAGAGGTTTTATACAGAGACAATGTTGTTCAGTACCAGGTTGATTTCAGAGCAGAAGACCCAGTCCTTGGTGAGAAAGTAACATTATTAACATTGCTGGCTGAGGGCTCAATGGGATTAAGTTTCTCTGATGACCTTAAAATATCTGAGAACTCACCATTAGCGAGAAAGATAAGAGAGAAAGCAGTAAAACCGGAAGAAGGGAAAAGTTTTCGCAGAAGCGAAATTGTAGGACATAAAAGATTGGGCTTGTTTTACAGGAGTGTTGATGAGTATGAACCTTTAAGATCTGATGAGGGTGTTTCATTTTACCCAATAGAATTATTAAACCTGCTTCCAAGAAATCTTATTGAGATGAAAGAAGAGATTTCTGATCATAACCTAAGTTTAGATGAAATGGCTGGAAGTGCTAGAAGGAGAGAGGAAATAAGAAGAGAATTAATAGACGCGTACGTGGAAATGGAATGCCTACAAGGAGTTCTAGAGCAGGACAAAGCTAGAGAGAGAACTTCAGAGCTTGAGAGAGCTTCGTTCATGATTTACAGGGGGCAAACAGCTCTTGTCTGCGGGTGGCCGATTGAGATTCCAGCTAATGGAGAAGCAATAATTGATATTGATGCAAGCATGGTAAGAATAAACCCTGTTCTTGGGACTTCAAGCTGGACTCAAAGTTTCTCAAGCAGAGGTGAGAAACCACACTTAATCGGAAGGAGTGAGGTTGGAGAAGTAAGGCTTTACACAATCCCTGTTTTGAGGTATGCGTTAAACAACAAAATTAATCTGAGGACGTTAAAGCCTTTTTGATAAGAAGGGTTAATTATTTATATTGATTCTGATAACATTTTTTTATGATAATAACTATTGCAGGAAGGCTGGGCTCTGGAAAGAGCACTCTTGCGAAGATTGTGGCAAAAAAACTCGGTTTGAAGCATTATTCCACAGGAGACTTTTACAGGGAAATAGCAAGGAAAAGAGGGGTCACTCCATTGGAGTTAGCTGAGATTGCAAAGCACGACAAGAGTGTTGATAAAATGTTGGACGAGCGACAGGTAAAACTGGGAAAAGAGGAGGATGACTTTGTTATTGATGCTAGGCTGGGATGGTTCTTTATTCCAAACTCAATAAAAATTTTTTTAGATGTTAGCCAAGAGGAGGGCGCAAGGAGAATTTTCTCACAGAAAAGAAAGGATGAGAAAGAGAACACAAGCCTTGAGAAGACAATGGAAAACATCAGAAAGCGCGAGGAAAGCGAACACCAAAGATATGAAGAGCTTTACAAAGCAGATTACCTTGACCTGTCAAATTATGATTTAGTTGTTGACACCACTAATATTCCAATTGATGGTGTCGCAAAAAAAGTAGTGGAATTCATCAAAAGAAAAACTAAGAGAAAACCAAAGCTTTATAAATAAGGCTTATTCTCTCCTCTTAAAACACTTTCTGAGGGGAAATTGAGAAAAATGGCAAAGCTCAAGAAAGGAGATTTTGTGGAAATAGAATACACAGGATGGGACAAGGATAGTGGAGAGGCTTTTGACACAACAGACAAGGAATTTGCAAAAAAAGAGAACCTGTATAATGAAAACATGAAGTATGGCCCAGTAATTGTTTGCGTTGGCGAGAGCCATGTCATCAAGGGGCTTGACAAGCATCTTGAAGGCAAGGAAACAGGATCAAAGTTTGAAGTAGTATTAAAGCCAGAAGAAGCTTTTGGCAAGAAGGATCCAAAACTGCTCAGGCTGGTGCCGAGGTCAGCATTTGCAAAGGAGAATATTAATCCAGTGCCTGGCTTGCAGGTAAATGTTGATGGAATGATGGGAATGGTAAGAACTGTTAGCGGAGGCCGCATCTTAATTGATTTTAACCACCCATTAGCAAGCAGGGAAATAAAATATGAGGTAAAAGTAAACAAGATTGTTGACAACGTTGCTGAGAAGATAAAAGGACTTATTGATGTAAAGCTTAATGCAAAAGCAGACGTGAAAGAAGCAAACGGCAATGCCACGATAAGTTTAGAGAGCGAATTGCCAGAGGTAATCCAGAAAAAGATTGAGGAAGACATCAAAAAATTAATACCTGAAGTTAAGAGCGTCAAATTTAGAAAGAAAGAAACAAAGGAGCAACAGAAAGTTTAAATAGGAGTGTTGTCATAAATATTGTATTACACTCAAGGGTGGTACCAAAGTGGAAGAGCAAGAACAAAAGGGAGTTGATGCTGAATTACAAAATATTTTAACACGCCAAAAAGCAACTATAAAAGTTGTGGGAACCGGTGGCGCAGGCAACAATGCTATAAACAGGATTATGGAAGTTGGTATCGTGGGAGCAGAGTCTATAGCAATAAACACAGACGCGCAAGACTTGTTGTACACGACAGCAGACAAGAAGATTTTGATAGGAAAAGAACTGACTGGCGGCTTAGGCGCAGGCTCAGTGCCAAAAGTCGGTGAGGATGCTGCTCGCGAGTCAGAGCATGAGATAAAGTCTCACCTTCAAGGTGCTGACATGGTTTTCATAACATGTGGTCTTGGAGGAGGAACAGGTACAGGAAGCGCCCCTGTAATTGCTGAGGTTGCAAAAAAAGTAGGCGCCTTGTCAGTCGGCGTTGTGACAATGCCTTTCAGCATGGAGGGAAATAGGCGCTACGAAAACGCTGTTCTTGGTCTTGAAAGAATGGAGCAAGTTGTTGACACATTGATAGTTATTCCGAATGACAAATTATTAGAGCTGGCGCCTGACTTGCCGTTGGTGACTGCTTTCAAGGTGGCTGATGAAATATTAACTAACGCAGTTAAAGGCATAGCAGAGCTTGTCACAAAAGCAGGCCTCGTAAACTTAGACTTTGCTGACATCAGGGCTGTCATGGGCAACGGAGGAGTGGCTTTGATAGGTGTTGGCGAATCAGACACAGAGAACAGGGCAGTGGAGGCTGTTGAGAAAGCTCTCACAAACCCATTGTTAGACGCTGATATTACAGGAGCAAACGGCGCACTCATAAATGTTATGGGAGGTCCTGACATGACGCTTGATGAGGCAAGGCAGGTTGTGGAGCATGTGTCTTCAAGAATGAATGAGGACGCAAGGATTATTTGGGGAGCGCAGATCTCAGATGATTTGGAGAAGACAATAAGGGCAATGCTCATTGTCACAGGTGTCAAGTCATCTCAGATTCTTGGACCTGGCAGCGAGGTTTCAGCAAGAAAGAAAGAGGAGATAGAAACAGAGTTGGGCATTGAGTTCGTGGAGTGATGTAAATGGTTGTTTCCAGGCTAAAAAATTTTCTGAGGGAATGCAGGCGCGTTCTGCGCGCAACAAAAAAACCAGACCGAATGGAATTCACAACCATTGTGAAAGTTTCTGGGCTTGGAATGATAATAATTGGCCTTATAGGCTTTGTTATAATAATGCTAAAACAATTAATATTCAGGTAAGAAAATGGCAGAAAAAGAAGAAGAAATGCACATTTTTGCTTTGAGAACGACTGCAAACAGGGAAGACCAGGTTATGGACTTTGTTTCAAGCAACGCGGCAAAGAAGAAACTGGAGGTTTATACTATCATAAGGCCTCATGGCATGAGAAGTTATGTTTTCTTAGAGGCAGCAACAAGGAGTGATGCTGAGCAAGC
>RFII01000094.1 GCA_003695265.1 Candidatus Woesearchaeota archaeon
CTCTGGCGAGGCGCATGTAGCCCTTGAACCAGAGGTGTCCGAATGGGACTTCCCTTTAAAATCCGAAAGGATGGGGGACGCAGGGAATTGAAACATCTTAGTACCTGCAGGAAAAGAAACCAACAGGGATGCTGTTAGTAAGGGCGACTGAAAGCAGCACAAGGCAAACCGAATCTGCTGCAGAAATGCAGTAGGCATGTGGTGTTTGGACCGCAACATGGGGCCTCGTGAGTGATCTGAAGTCTTCTGGAAAGAAGCACCGCAGAGGGTGATAGTCCCGTAAGAAAAGCTCAAAGGTTCCTAGCGAGTTCCAGAGTAGCGCCTCTTGGATATGAGGTGTGAATGTGGGAGACATCAACTTCCAACCTTAAATACGTTTTGAGACCGATAGCGAAGTAGTACCGTGAGGGAAAGCTGAAAAGAACCCTTGATAGGGAGTGAAAAGACCCTGAAACCTAACAGTTACAGTGAGGTACTGCTCGAAAGAGTTGTGCCGTGCGTTTCGAATAACGTGCCAGGGAGTTTAGATCTGTGGCAAGATTAACCTGAAAAGGGGTAATCATAGGGAAACCAACAAACTCGCAGTTTTACGAGGAGTGGGGTGTGAAAGCGCCTAAAGTCACAGGTCTATGACCCGAAACCGGACGATCTAACCCAGGGTAGGGTGAAGCGGAGGTAAAACTTCGTGGAGGCCCGAAGAGGTTCTACGGGCAAGTGTTCTTCTAACCTTGGGCTAGGGGTGAAAAGCCAATCGAGTTCGGTGATAGCTGGTTCCTGCCGAAGTTGGCCGAAGTCAAGTCTCAGACGAGACAGCTAGAATGGTAGAGATACGGATTGGGGGTTTAGGCCTGGAAACAGGTCGGCTCCTCGTCCAACTCCGAATATTCTAGCGTTGTAGACTCTGAGAAACGGGGGCTCGGGGTAAGCTTGAGTTCCGAGAGGGGAACAACCCAGACTGCAGTTAAGGCCTCTAAGTGCTGATTAAGTGTTAAAGGGTGAACAGTGTTTACAGCCATAGACAGCGAGGAGGTTGGCTTAGAAGCAGCCATCCTATAATAAGTGCGTATACTTGGCTACGTTTCTTTAAGAAATGGAGCCTTGCTCGCAAGACAGCTTACTTGTCAAGGTTGTAAGCCTGGAAGATGGACGAGGCTAAATCAGCCGCCGATACTGCAGACAACCGAAAGGTTAGTGGTAGGCAGGCGTTCTGGAAGAGCAGAAGCATCTCTGAGAAGAGGTGTGGATCTTTCAGAAATGAAAATCCTGGTGAGAGTAAGAGCAGAGTAGTGTGAGAATCACTACCACCAAAAGGGCAAGGGTTCCTTGACAATGAAGTTCAGTCAAGGGTAAGTCGATCCTAACCAAGCTCGTAATGGGAGCAAAGGGAAAGGGAAGCAGGTTAATATTCCTGCACTATTCAAATATACGCGGCGACGCAAGTCGTGCTTCCGACGCTTCCGGATAGGCTAACACAAACCATCGTTTGTGTCAACTGTGATAAATCAGGGGAGTATTGTAATGATGAGAACCTGATTAAACGCAGGATGAGTATGGCGTATGCTGTATTTAGCTGATTCCAGGAGCCCGTGAAAAGGGAGCACGAAAAGATTTTGAATAATCGTACCCAGAACCAGTACAGGTGCCCCTAGGTGAGAAGCCTAAGGTGTGAGGGATTAATCTAATTGAGGGAATTCGGCAAATTGGCCCCGTACCTTCGGAATAAGGGGTCCCTGCGGTAGTTGTTGCATGACAGCCATTGCAGGGCTCAGTGACTAGGGGGGTCCGACTGTTTAACAAAAACTTAACTTCCTGCTAGCCCGCGAGGGTGTGTATAGGAGGTGAAGCCTGCCCAGTGTCAGTACTTAAAACTCCATTCCAATGGAGCTAAGAGCTGACAAACGGCGGGGGTAACTATAACTCTCTTAAGGTAGCGTAATACCTTGTCGTTTGAATGACGACTTGCACGAATGGCGTAACGAGATCCCCACTGTCCCCAATTAGAATCCCCTGAAAACTCCTTTCCGGTGCAAAGGCCGGAGATCTCCAGTGGGAAGCGAAGACCCCGTGAAACTTTACTGTAGCCTGTAGTTGCGATGTGAGGCTTGGTGTGCAGTGTAAGTGGGAGCTGCTAAGTCACAGTCGTCAGGTTGTGAATAGGCGTCGATGAGACACCACTCTCCAAATCTTATGTCGCTAACTCTCAACGAGAGGACATCTATAGGTGGACAGTTTGGCTGGGGTGGCACCCTGCTGAAACGATTTTGGGAGCTTGCTAAAGCAGTCAAAAACAGATTCAAGCAAACTCTGGCGTTATATCAGCAGGGCCCAAAGGTTGGCTCACCCGATTCAGAAACATTTGGCGAAGGCAAATATGCCAGCGCCAAAGCTGAGCATTCGGGGTAGAGTGCAAGAGCAAAAGCCAGCCTGATTGGGTTTCTAATAAGATGAAATCCAAACGCGAAAGCGTGGTCTAGCGAACTCCTAAACCTCCTTGATGGGGGTTAGGAATGACCGAAAAGTTACTCCGGGGATAACAGAGTTGTCGCGCCCAAGAGCTCAAAAGCTTTTGTCAAGGCTTACTTGGCGAAAGTGTGGGTTGATCGACGGCGCGGCTTGCTACATCGATGTCGGCTCTTCCTATCCTGGCCGTGCAGAAATCTGCCCAGCTCACTTTTTGAGGGGTGAACTGGGTTTGATTGTATGCGGCCAAGGGTGGGGGTGTTCACCCATTAAAAGGGATCGTGAGCTGGGTTCAGAACGCTGTGAGGCAGTTTGTTTGATATCTACTGGAGATGTTCAGTGTCTGAGGGGAAGGGCCTTCTAGTACGAGAGGAACGAAGGCTCGAGGCCACTGGTCTACCGGTTATCCGATAGGGTACGCCGGGCAGCTACGCCTTAAGGGATAAGTGCTGAAAGCATCTAAGCACGAAACCCTCCTCGAAAAGAGACACAGGAACTCCCATAAAAGATGGGTTTGATGGAACCGGTGTGTAAGCTTCAAGGTAACGAGAAGTTTAGCATGCGGTCCCCAATCGTTCCGCTTCAACTTGCTTTTTGCACGGCTTTTCTTTTTTATTCTAATTTTTTAATGTTGTTTAAGAGTCGGAAGAAAAACGAATTTTCTTGGATAATTGTATTAAATTTGAGCAAAGTACTGTTTTTTCATTCTCAAAAAGATTGTTAGCAAATTTAAATGTTAATTTAATAATCTATCAAAACACTTAAATCCAACCTTGGATTACTTATTTTAAAATGATATGCTTGGGTATTGAGAGCACAGCACACACGTTCGGCGTTGGCATTGTGAATGATAAAGGCCAAATCCTTGCTAATGAAAAGGATGCTTATACCACAAAAAGTGGAGGTCTCATACCAAACAAGCTAGCAGAGCATCACGTTGAGTGCTGTGATGCTGTTTGGAAAAACGCTTTGAGAAAAGCAAAGCTCTCAATGAAAGACATTGATGTTGTTTCTTATTCTGCTTCTCCTGGATTAGGGCATGCTTTGCGGATTGGAGCAATGTTTGCGAGAAGCATAGCAAAGATTTACAAAAAGCCTTTGGTAGGGTGCAACCATTGCATTGCGCATCTTGAGATAGGTAGGATGATTTCAAGAGCAAAGGATCCTGTGCTGCTTTACGTTTCAGGCGTGAACACACAGGTAATTGCCTATGAGTCAGGAAAATACAGGATTTTTGGAGAAACATTAGATCAAGGAATAGGTAATTTTCTTGACAGTTTTGCAAGACATATCGGATTGGGGTTTCCAGGTGGTCCAAAAATAGCAGAGCTTGCCAAGAAAGGAAAGAATTACATCGAACTGCCTTACACTGTTAAAGGAATGGATGTCAGCTTCGGCGGCTTGTTAACAAATGTGAAGCAAAAATATGATTCTGGAAAATACAAAGTTGAAGACATCTGCTTTTCAATACAGGAAACTGTTTTTGCGATGCTGACAGAAGTCAGCGAAAGAGCTCTGGCTCATTGCAACAAGGACGAGCTTGTTCTTGGAGGAGGAGTTGCGTGCAATACCCGCCTGCAAGAAATGGTCAAGATTATGTGCAGTGAACGAAAAGCAAAATGTTACATACCAGAAAACAGGTTATTGGTGGATAATGCAGCCATGATTGCATGGCTCGGATTAATAATGTTTAAAGCTGGCAATTCTGTAAAGCCGAAAGAAGCTGGGATTAATCCTTATGAAAGAACAGATGATGTAAGAGTGAATTGGAGATAAATATGAAGTATATAAGCAAAGTTTTTATATAAAAAATCCTTTTTATAGATTTCATGAAGCATAAATGTGAGGTGTGCGGAAGCAATAATGCCACTTTAATGTGTGCTGCTTGCGGAAGAAGAATTTGCCAAAACTGCTGTAATCCTGCAAAAATCTGCCTGAATTGCCAGAAAAGAGTTGTGGTTCAGGATAATTATTAAGATCTCTTAATCTTTCTAAGTATGTCCTCTTTTTTATTCCAATCCAGTGCGTTTTCTAAAACCTGGACAATGTTAGAAACAGGGATTATTTTTATCCTTTTAAGGCTTTGCTCATCAATCACTATGTCTTTGAGGTTTGATTCAGGAACGATAACCTTTTTCAGGCCTGCTTCTATTGCTGCTTCCACTTTTGAAGAGACGCCGCCAACAGGAAGGACTTCTCCCCTTACAGACAAAGATCCTGTCATTGCAGTGTCCTGCTTTACAGGTATCCTCTTCAATGCAGAGATTATTGACACGGCAACTGCAATGCTTGCAGAGTCTCCCTCAACACCCTCATAAGTTTGCAAGAACTGAACGTAAATGTCATAAGTCTCTTTTATATCCTCACCAAAATATTTTTTTATGATTGCAGAAACATTCTTTACAGCCTCCTTTGCAATATCACCGAGTTTTCCCGTAGCAACTATTTCCTTTTCTTTTCCGCCAGGAGTTACCTCAGACTCAATTGGGAGGATTATACCTGAGTAGGCGTCTTCACCGCCAATGACGGCAAGCCCGTTCACCCTTCCTACAATGTTTCCTTTTGTCAGGATTATTTCATATTCCTTTCTTTTCTCAATGTACTTATCTGCTATTTGCTGCTCAAGAGTTCTTGCTATTTTTAACGCTTTTTTGACATGCTTCTCACTAACCACTTTAGCTTTTTCCTCAATTGCAAGATCTCCGGCAGCTCTTACAACACCGCCTAGGTCGCGCAGCCTTAATGTTAAATGGCCTTTCCTGTTAGCCCTCCTTCTCGCTTCTTCAATTATTGAGATAACAGCTGATTTAGAGAAGTGAGGTATTTTTTTATCTTTAGAGACTTCCTGCGCAACAAACTTTGCTATTTTGAAACGGTTCTCAGCATTGTCTTCTATGGTATCATCCATGTAAACCTCATAACCATAACCCCGAATCCTCGACCTCAAAGCAGGATGCATGTGCTTGATTGTTTCATAATTGCCAGCCGCAACTAGGATAAATTTACATGGGACTGGCTCAGTCCTCACCATTGCTCCGGCTGACCTTTCACTCTGGCCTGTTATGGCATATTTTCCTTCCTGCAGGGCAGTAAGAAGCTCCTGCTGAGTGGCTGGCTGCAGAGTTGCGATTTCATCAACGAAAAGAACGCCCATATGAGCTTTATGAATCATTCCAGCAACAACCCTTTCATGGGCTGGAGTGCCCAAGCCTCCTGTTTGGAAAGGGTCATGCAGCACATCACCGAGTAAAGCCCCTGCATGGGCTCCTGTAGCGTCAAAAAAAGGAGAGGATTCCTTGTTAAAATTATCAACTATGAGTTTAGGAACATGATTTCTTTTCTGCCCCATTCTTTGGCCTAAGTTTATGAACATAACAAAAGCTGCAAGAAACAACATGGCTCCAACAAAAAAGGCAGAGAACATTATTGCTGCAGCAGTGATTCCAAACTCGTCCTTGTAATGAGAGAGAGCCCACCAAGGCGCTATCATAGTTATTATAGCAAGAATGAACAAGAACACGTTTTGGTTTTTGAAAATATTCATGGACTGCATCCTAGCCCTCATAACAAATTCTCTTCCCTTGCCTGCAGGCATAGTCCTTATCAACGGCTGATTCTCATCATTAGGGTTAAAAAATGAGAGGACATCAACTAATTTTTCTTTAGGCAAAAGCTCTGCCAAAGCCATGCCAAGCATTGATTTTCCAGTGCCAGGCTCTCCAATTAACAAAACATGCCTTCTCTGCTGGGCAGCTTTCCGTATTATGTTAACTGCTTTTTCCTGCCCAATAACCTGCTCGATTATTTTTTTAGAAACCTTTATCTCAGCGGTTGTCTTAAAGTTGAGTTCTTTTACCATTGTTCAAAAAGCATGAAAAGGTAGTATTTAAAATTTGTTAAAAAACAGCAAAGTTTTTTATGAATTTAAACGAATTTGTTGCAAAAAAGTTAAGTTTTTATTTTATAAGTAATTTCTTGTCCAAAATGCTGGGGTCAATACTAAAAATCGCAGCAGGATTTTTCGCAGTATTGCTGGTGATTAATATTGTTTTGCTTGCAACAGGAAAAATCAGTGTTAAGGTGTTTTGGCTCCTCATAATATTGATTGGTTTTATCGCTTGGAAGGTAATTCCCTTGTTCAAGAGTGAATAAGGGGGTTCAAGGGGGCGCAGCCCCATTGTAAAAATTAATCTCAAAAAAATATGCTCAGCAGTCATGTGGTGTAGCAACCTAACTGGTTACGCTCGGTTAACACGCAAATGACAAGTGGGGTGTAAGTAAGCTTTAACCCCACTAACAAAAAATCACATTCAATAGCCCTGTGGTGTAGCGGCCAATCATCTCGGACTCTGGCAGCTTTTGCTGGAGAAATCCGAGGACCTCGGTTCGAATCCGAGCAGGGCTATTATTTCTTTTAGTATTTTCAATCATAGTAAAAAAAATCTCGTAATTGTTTCGAATTAAAAAGCAAAACAAACTTATTAATTAGGCGATAATTCTTTATAATGAAAGACTCTGATATTTTAAGGGCAGCTCTTATCAGCGGCGTTATTGGAATAATAATTCTTTTTATTATTTTAGACAATGCAAGAATAGAAGAAAAGAATATTTGGGAATTGAATTCATGCAATAAAGAAGAAACTGTTAAGATAAGAGGGGTTATTGATGAAATAGAATACAGTAGCTCATCAACAATTATGAAGGTTTCACAGAAAAACATTTTAGTGGTTATTGCCTTTGGAAATGTTTCAGCGCAAAAAGGGGATTACGTAAAAATTATTGGAAAAATTAATGATGAAGGAAAACTTGTTGCAGAAGAGGTTAAAGTCTTAAAGCCAAATTAAAAAAACAACAAAATTTAAATACCAATACACGCTAAATTTAATTTATGAAGAGGAAAAGAGGAGACTACAAAGAGAGGTTACAATTATTGCAGCGCTACATAAGGCTGTGCGAGAATTACAAGGAAACAGTGAAAAGAACGCACGACGACATTCTGGGCATGCTTTTAGACGAGGAAATAACGTATTATGAGTATGAGAGGATGATGAATCACGCGTTTAAAGGCAAGAAGCCAGAAGAGTGGAACAGGTACTATGATGAGCTGATCTCAAGGTACAAAAAAGAGGTCAGAGAGATAAGGCTTAACCAAGGACTTGACATTGCTGCGCTAGCCCTTGTTTTCTTAATAGCGCTCGTGCCTGCGTACTGGGCAACAACCAACAATCTGCAAACAACAGGCCTAAAAGGAGCAATTATTAATAATGATTTTCCTGTTAATGAACCTCCAAAAATCAAGAGTTACAAGCCGGAAATGCCTAATCCTACAATAAGGCCGGGCCAGACAGCAGCTTTCAGTGTCGAGGCTGAGGACCCGGAAGGAGGAAACATTAATTACGAATGGTATCTTGACGGAAGGCTGGAAAGCAAAGAAAAAATATTCACTTATTCTCCCACAAGAGAGGACTTGGGGTATCACACAGCAGAAGTTATGGTCTTCGACCCTGAAGAACAATTTGACCATTTCTCGTGGGACGTCCAAGTAAAGTAAGCAGACAATTACAATTTTCTTCGTTGCAAAAAAAGTTATTAATTTAATAGTATTGAATAAACTTTAAATAAGCAGATTCACACAACTAGTTCATGGTCGACCAGAACTTGATTAATTACATTAGAGACCAGCTTGCGCGGGGCTACTCTGTCAACGTGCTTAGGGATTACCTCATAAGGTATGGTTATGACCCAAGAACAGTTGATGAGGCGTTCCGCGCAATTTACACTCCTCCACAGCAAAAAAGCATTAATGCAAAAAACTTGATTCTAGCAGTTATTTTCATTATTGGAATTATAGGGTTAGTTTTCACAATAATAAACTTGAAACAAAGCACGCCGAAGCTCTTGGACTTAAGGAGTGAGCCTGTTAATTCCGCTGTTGAGCCAGGGGACGACCTTGAGTTTATAGTGGAAATCACGAGCCAGGGCTCAAGCAAGAGGTATGATGTTATCCTAAAGCATGAGCTTATCGAGCTTGCCTCCGGCAAAAAGATTTCAACAAAGGAGGAGTCAACTGCTATTGAGACAAGCGCTTCAAAGCATGTTACAATAGAAATCCCTGGCACTGCAAAGTCTGGAAAATACAGTTTGAGAACAGAGGCAAGTTATGACGACAAAAAAGCAGTTTCTAGCTTCACGTTCCAGGTCGTGAAAAAAGGGCAGGAAATAATTGAGACTTGCGATGACGGCATCAAAAACCAAGGAGAAAAAGGTGTTGATTGTGGCGGACCATGCAAAGCATGCCAAACAGCAAGCTGTAATGATAATATTAAGAACCAAGGAGAGCAAGGAATAGACTGCGGCGGACCATGCAGCAGGGAATGCGCAGAAGAGCCGACATGCAATGACGGCATCAAAAACCAAGGAGAAACAGGAATAGACTGCGGCGGACCATGCAAAGCATGCAAAGCAAAGCTCCCGAAAATGGGCATGCGAGAAATACTGGAAAAAGTAAAAGAAACAGCTGAAGAAAGCCCTGAAGAAGCAGCAGAATACTGCGAGCAGCTTTCAAGCTACAACAAGGACAGCTGCTACAGGATAATAGCAGAGGAAAGCGGCAACAGCAATTACTGCAGTTTCATAGAATCCCCACAGAAAAAAGACTCATGCTACTTTTCATTCATATTAAAGGATGACCTGTCCGTGTGTGGCCTGATACAAAGCGAGAACCTCAGGAGAAGCTGCGGCTCAATGGGAAACTTGGCTCAAGTCAGCAACATAATCGGTGAGGATGGAGAGCCAAATATTGAGGAACTCAAGAGATTGTTCAATATCAGCGTAAACCTCACGCAGAAGAGCTATGACAAGATTGACATAATAAGGAATGGCATGAATTCAGGAGCTAGTGATGAGGAAATCCTAATGATGCTGAGAATGCAGATCAACCAGCAGAACATAGGGTACCTTAACCTCATAAAGGATTACATAAGAGAAGGGAAAACAAATGATGAGATACTGGAACTGCTGTCATAGGAAAACAGCTCAGTCAAGAATTTTCGTGTTTGTGATTTCAGCAGTTATTCTTTTACTCATAATCGCGTTTGGCAATTACGCAATTAAGAGCTTTGAATCAAGAAAAGAGCAAGCAAACGTGATTGTCGCAAAAACAGAGCTTGACAGCAAGTTAAGCCAAATCAAGAATTATATTGGAAGGTCAACAACAATCACTGTCAACATTGAGCCTTACAAAGAAGTGTGCTTTGTCGATTATGAGAAAAGCTCTTTTCCACCAGTAAAGATAAGCTCCACTCTTGCAAAGAGCCTCATTGAGGAAGAGGAAAGAACTTCAAGAAAGGATAACGCGCTGCTAATATCAGATGAAGGTGTTGAGTTTTTCCACATTGATGGAATAAGCCTTAACAAAAAGGTTGCTTGCTTAAAGGCAGAAAATGGGATTGTGTCAATAAAAGCAGAAGGCAGAGGGTCATCTGTCATGATAGGAGGCAGCATATGAAAGCAGTCTACTTGCTTGCTTTTGTATTGTTAGCGCAGCCTGTTCTTGGCCTGCAAACAGAGATTGAGCCTAGCGTTATGACTTACGTTTATTTTGACATGCCCGAAAGCCAGTTTATTGATACTTATGTATGTGATTATAATGGCTCGCAATGCATTGCTTACCTAAAGTTTGACTTACAGGATTTTATGGTTAAGAAAGCAGAGTTAATGCTTGAGATTGAAAATATTAAGGGCTCACCAACAACAAGCGTTACTGTTAGCAGCCTTAAACAACCAATAAATGATGTGACTTGGCATGAGGTAACAAAAAACATAGATAATTACAAAAAAATTAGAGCGAACATAACAGAAGGAACAAACATAATACAAGTAACAGGAATTGACTTGAAAAACGGGCTGGCAATAATCACAGAAGAGCAAAACCAAGTGAAAAGAATTAAGAAATCATCACTCAAAATAATATATGAGCCAGTAAGGCAGGAGTGCGAATTAATAAGCGCTGAGTGGGCTAAAGCATTTGCTGTTGAGGGACAAACAGTAAAGATGATAATAAACAGCAAAGGATGCCTGGGCAAGCAAGCAACAATAAGGGTTTATGAGAACGGCCTTTTCTTTGACCAGCAGGTTTACGAAACAACAGAAATAATTTCCAATAACAAGTTTGAAGCTGACTGGATAATTATGTTCTTGGAAAAGCTGCTTGACAAGACAGACTATTACTTCACAGCAACAATCGGCAGACAAAGCAAAAGTTCTGGAACGCTCAGCGTGAAGCCACTTTCAGAGGAAATTATCGAAAGCAAAACACCTTATGAGAAAATATTAGAAATAAAAAATATGGCAAAAGAGAACGAGTTCTTGGCAACTAAGCTGTGCAACGAATTTGAGTCTGAGCACACAAGAGACACATGCTTCAAAAGGCTTGGAGAAGAAACAGCCAAGCTAAGATTCTGCAGGAGGATAAAGTCTGACGCAAAAAGGGACGCCTGCCTTTTAAACATATTTTTATTGGATAATAAGTTCTCCTGCGATGAGATTTCTGACAAGCAATTAGCAACAAACTGCTATTTTATTTACTTATTGCAGAGATCAGGGAAAAACGCCAGCAATCTCCTTGATTTTGACCTCGAGCAGGAATTACAGAAAAAAAAGGTGAAGTTTTCTTTAAGAGCATTTATTCCTTTGGCGGCACTGATAATCATTTTGTTAATCATTTATTACGTGAAGCGCGGCCGCAGAACAGAATAAAAAGTCTTAGAATAGTTTTCAAGCTTTCCAAGCTCTTCCATCTCATCGAGGCACGGCGGCGTAACAAACCTTACAATATTAAACTCGACCTGTTTGTCACTAGCTAATTCAGCGCGGCTGACCCTCCAATATCCTCCTGTGTTGTTGTTGATGTAAACGCCGCCCATCATCGCAGGAATCATTTCTATGTCATCTTCTGGGATGTACTCATCAACTAGAATACAGCCCCACCCCTTACATATGTGCTTGCATTTCTTTGGTATTACAAAGCCGTTGTTGTCAGTATAAATTATTGTAACATCATACTTGCCAGGCACAAGCCTAATTCCTATTGGCTTGTTATAATTACTTGAGTCTATCCTGAAGCTTTGGGAAAAAGAAGGAACGTAAGGAGTTTCCTTCACCCTTTTGATATTAATCATAAGGCTGTCATTGACTGACAAATTATCAGGTGTTTCTGGAAACATAATTATAGGGCCAAAACCATTAGGATACGCCCAATACATTGAGTACTTATTCACAGTAAAGTTCTTTGTTATGAAAGGCTCAAGGTAAACGTCGCCTATATCTAAAGGCTGGCCTGGAAGCGTTGAAACACCCATCACTTTCTTTTTCATATAACCTTCTTTCTCAAAAACCAAATGCCCACCAATGCACATTGGGAAAGTTGAGGAAAATGTATGATTTTCAGTTGTTCCAATAAAGCAAGTGTCATAATCGCCACAAGCAAAATAAACAGAAACGCCTTCTAGCATGGAATCATCGCTTGCGTCCTTAACGTTGAACGTGACGTTTCCGCTCACTGCCTGGTCAAAATCGCAGAACATGCTCTTTGTAATGTTCCTTATTGGAACAACTTGGGTGTTGTTTGGGTTGTTCTGATCAGGCACTTCCATCTCGCCGGGAAGGTTGTAAGTGACATGATTGTAATCCCATGGCCCAAGAGTGCCGTTGCCATAAAGCCATGAAGTCAAGTCAATATTGTCGCGTATATTAGCCTCTAAAGCAATGAAAAAAGAGTATCCCTTAGAAGTGTAAGGAGAGTCACTAAAGGCAGAGTCATCCCTTATTTCAACAATTACTGGTATTGAGAGATCGTAAAAGAACTCGTAATAATTTGTTTGCGAAGGAGGAAGAATGCCCATAGGGTAACTTGTGACTTGGGTTTCAGGCTCCAGAAGCTCGTCATTCCTCGGGCTTATCTCAAAGTAAAACGGCCAGCCAAGATAAATGAACCTTACTGAAAG
>RFII01000095.1 GCA_003695265.1 Candidatus Woesearchaeota archaeon
AAATAAGGGAATCTCTTAACGTTTATGCTGTTCACTCATCGTTTTCTGAAGCGCTGCTTTACCCGTTCGGCCCTGAAATATTAATCGATGCGACTAACAGCCCTGAGTCAAAGCAAAAGTGCATTAGCTACGCAAGCAAGTACAACATACCTTTCTTTTCTGCTTCCACCAATAAAGACAGAGGAGCCCTTGTTGTTTTCAGGCCGAAAAACAAGATTGCAACACTCCTTTCTGGAAGCTTAGAATCTTTGCTTTTGAATGAATTCAAAGGCCAAGCCCAAGGAAATTATTCAAGCGGCGTGATTGCAGGTTTGGCAACTGAAGAAGTGAGAAAATCAGTGTTCCAAATAAAAGAATATGATCACCCTCTAAAGAATGGTTCTGTTATTTATTATAACATTAATTCCTCAAACCGTGTTGGAAGGCAATCTGATCTTAGGGAGCTGCTTTTGGACTATTACAAGGAGTTTAACGTTTTGATTATAGGAGCGGGTGCAATAGGCAATTTTGTTGCTTTAAACCTTGCAATGATGGGCGTAGGCAACATTGACATAATGGATGATGATTTTATTGACCATACCAACACTCACAGGCAAATACTCTTTTACGGAAACAGGATAGGAGAAAAAAAGGCAAAAGTGCTTTGTGAGAGGATTAAAGAAATAAACCCGAATGTGAGCTCGCATCCTTTGGTTGAAAAGTTTACTGAAGGTCATGAGGGCCTGATAAAGAACGGGAATGGAAACGGGCCTTATGATTTAATATTTACTTGCGTGGATAACCAGTACTCGCGATACATCATTAATGAGTTTGCGGTTGAGTATAATGTCCCAGTAGTGGATGGTGGCACAGGGCCTACATCAGGCCAAGTTGCTGTTTTTGTTCCTGGCTACACACGCTGCGTAACATGCCAGAGAAACCTGAAAAAGAAGAAGAAAGTCGTTGTTAACTGCAGGGAAGCAGAGCCCTCTGTTGTTATCCCAAACATAATAATAGGTAGCGCCATGTGCGGTGAGGCAAAGCGCATCTTGTATAAAGGCATTGATTACACTGCTCCGAGAATCCTTGTTTATGATGCTTTTTCTGTGGGTAGGTTACAAACCAGGCCGGTTTTAATAGATAAAAGGAGGAAATGCCAATGTCAAACAAAACTCAATTAGAAGAATCTGTGGAAGAAGCAACATTTGAAACTGAGAAGGATTTGCCTGTTGACAAACATGAGGAAAAAATTCAGAAAATAAAGGATTACATTGAGTGGAGAAAGAACTCTGAAAAAGAAAGAGCTGCTGTGAAGAAAATAAGGCGCCTTCTTGTAGAGCATTACAATGCTGAGATAGAAAAAAGGATTTCTGCCTATGTGAATGGTAAGGGAAACATTCCCGACCCGCTTAAAAGGATTCGTATTACGCGAGAGGCGTATGACAAGGCAAACCTCATAGCAAGGAAGGTTGTGGAAATGGCAGGAGCTCCTGTTGAGATTCACGCATGGGCTTTAAATCCGAGGGAAAAGCAGGAAAAAGGAGACATTGCGATTCGTGACTTGTACATAGCGCATGATCAGGAAGTAACTCCATCTCACTGCAAAGCAACTTCAAGTGGGAAAATAAAAAGTTATTGGGATATTAAAAAAAACACTGATCAGAAAGTTGTTGGGTACATGCATTCGCACGGCTATTTTATGCCTTTTCTTTCACTCACTGATAAGGAAAACCTTGATGGCCTTGTTTTTGACCACGGCATTTCTTTTGAAATAAACCTTTTGGATGATGAGGAAGGAGAAGATGAGGTTATTTACAGGGCAAAATACGCTGTTAGCATTATTTTTAACGCCCTCGGCTCAAAGCCTTTTGGTGCTTTAGGAATAACATACAAGCCACTGTCAGAAGACGGTCTTGCCTCTGCTAAAACAGTTAGTAAAAACACACCTATCGAGGTGATTGATGAGTCAAACAACATTTCGCTTGACCCTGAAGAGATCGCAGAGCAGATTTCACAGAGAGTTTATTATAATGGTTGCTTGATTGGTGAAGCTTCCTCAAAAAAAGAAGATAATCCTTCTGAACATGTTTCTCTAGATGACCTTCTCGCCAGAATAACCGTAATGGAGAAACAAGTCAGATCATTCGCAGATGAAAACATTTCCTGCTTGCAGTCACTAAAAAAAGATTTAAAGGCTTTTTACGGTGAGAAAACATCTTAAAACTCATGCTTGGCGGAAAATCAGTGACTTTTTTTTAATAAAATTTATTAATCAAAAATGAATTTGTAATAATTGGTGTGGTTATTTGGTTTCAAAAAAAGATGCGTTAATACTTTGCAATCTTAGAAGAAATTCCAGGCAAAGCATTGCTAAAATCGGAAAGAATTCTGGGATTCCTGCTTCTACTGTTTTTGACAGGCTTAGAAAGCTTGAGGGAAACATAATAAGCAAGTACGTTTCCTTAATCGACTTTCAGAAGATTGGCTATCATATCAGGCTGTTCTTTGTTTTCAAGGCTTTTGACAAGGAAAAATTGAAGAAATTTCTTATTAACCACCAGAACATAAATTCTGTTCACTCTGTTCATGGAGAAAACGATTTCTTTGTTGAGGCTGTCTTTAAGGACTTAAACCAGTTTGAGAGTTTTCTTGAAGATCTTAACAATAATGAAATAAAAGAAAAGGATTATTACTATGTTGTTGAAGAGCTGAAAAGAGAATCCTTTCTTTCTGAGCCAGAGCATTTTTACTGAGAGAATAATTGCTTAAAACCCCTCCTCCGAAAATTTTTCAGTTTTTTCCTTAATTTTTACGAAAATTACGGAAAAAACAATCTTTTTTCTGAAAAAAACATATAAATTGGCAGCTCATTATCTC
>RFII01000096.1 GCA_003695265.1 Candidatus Woesearchaeota archaeon
TACCAAAAGAAAAAATAGTAAAAACTTATCCTAATCTCAAACATTTCTTTAAAAACACACACGTTCTTAACATGTTTGTTGAGAATATGTATGATTATTGGCGTAGCTTTGAACGGTTCTTTATATGCTATTCAAACAATGGAAAGAACACTTCTTTTCACAAAAAACCAGACAGGACGTTTAACAAAACAGTAGAACATATCAACTATCTTGTTCGTAAACTGTACAGGGACATTTGTGAGAACATAACAAACGAGCGTTGTAGGGTATACCGTCAGATACCAGCCGGCTGTCAGATTGGCCTTATAGTTGCCGAAGAGAGTTGGCCTTCTAAACCATTCCCTTATAATAAGCTTAAAAAAATTCCTTTTATAAGGCAAGTCCTCATTGAACCTCCATTAATAATAGACCCTCCTATAAATAGAAGGACTGGCCAATTCAAGAGAATAAACACAAACCCTCTTTCAGGATTAAACATTAACTATGAGGATTGGTTGTGTTATCCTGCAAAAGTCGGAAGCCTAATCATCCACTTATTCTTCCACAACAAATTTATTGGGTTGGGAACATCACTTGCAAATCTTTTCGAATTAGCTGATAGTGTTGAGCTTAAAAGAAAACCTGATGCAATCTGCGTTTTTGGAATTCCAGAGCAAAAACTAAGAAAATTAGGGAATGATCCGATGTTTTTTGATGATGAAAAAAACAAAATGCTGATAGGTGTGTTTTCTAATTCTGACAAATTTGGTTACTTCGGTTATATAAAAAAAATGATGCTTACTCTGCACAACATTATAATGATGAAAAGAGGCAGATTACCTGTTCATGGAGCTATGGTAAAAATAAGCTTAAAGAACAGTAAATCATCTAATATTTTAATTTGGGGTGACAGTGGAACAGGGAAATCAGAGTCATTAGAAGCATTTCGCGTTCTAAGTAAAAAATATCTCCGCGACATGACAATAATCTTCGATGATATGGGTTCTTTGGAGCTTTCGAAAAACGGAAAAGTAAAAGCTTACGGAACTGAGATAGGGGCATTCATAAGGTTAGATGACCTTAAGCCAGGGTTTGCTTTTGGAAATATTGACAGGTCTATAATAATGAGCCCGCAAAAAACTAATGCTAGAGCTGTCCTGCCAGTCACAACTATTAAAGAAGTTCTCAAAGGATATCCAATAAATATTTTATTGTACGCAAACAATTACGAAGAAGTAAATGACGAACACCCTATTTTTGATGAATTTAACTCTGTAAGGTCTGCTATTGAAGTGTTTCGCAAAGGGGCAAGAATGGCTAAAGGAACAACTACTGAAAAAGGGATAGTTTACTCTTACTTCTCAAACATATTTGGGCCTGTTCAATACAAAGAACTTTACGAAAAATTAGCAAAAAAATATTTTAGAGCACTATTCAAATCAGGAGTTAAAATTGCTCAGCTTAGGACTAGGTTGGGGATTCCTGGTTTTGAAACAAAAGGTCCTGAAAGCGCAGCAAAAGCGCTTTTTGAGATTGTATCCAAATCAAAATCTTAACTCTTTTTTCGTATGATCATTTCTGCATGCCTTATTATCATGTCAAAGTCTTTCTTATTGGCTTGGTATTTTGCGAATTCTACTAGTGAGCAGAGGTCAAAGCATTCTTTCACGTCTTTGTAGCTCTTATTGTGTTTTTTCAAATAACTTATCATATCATCGTTTGTAAGCTCTTTTTTCAGGCCGTTCTCATAGCTCAGGTAGAGCCTTAGCGCCTGAGCTGCTCTGCCGTAAGCGTCCTTGTACTGCTTCTTCTCAAACAGTTTCTTGGCTTCTTCAAGCATCTTCAAGGATTCTGCTGTGTGATCAAACTCTTTTTCCTGCTCTTTTTCTACAGTATCATCTTCTTCTGGCTTCGGCTTTTTTGCCAGTTTTTTGTATAAGAAGTAGCCGAGCAGTGCAACCATTATTATAATTATTAAAAGCCGCCAATAATTTTTTCCTTTTTTCTCGTTCTCATTGACCAGCTCAACTTTTTCAACAGTATTATTGCCAATCTCTGCCTTTATGAAAGCAGTTTCATTGTTCTTGTTCACATAATTCATTTTCACAGTTGTTGTGTTGCTTCCATACTCGAATTCAGCGTTCTTTTGGCTGAAGCCCTGCTGCTCCAACTGCTTCTGGTACTGCTGGAACTGCTTGTTTTTTTGCAATTGCTCAAGCATCTGACTTCTTGCTTCGGGAGTGTCTTTCTGAAAGCTTTTCATCACGCCATTCTGCATTTCACCTTTGAGTGAAGCTGTTTCCCCCTTTTGGTTTTTGTAATTCATCTCAAAGCTTCCTGAATTGTTTGAGCTTGGGTTTATGCTTGCGCCTGTCAAATTATATCCTTTGTCCAGTAATTCCTGGTGCTGCTTCTGGAACTCTTCATTTTTTGCAATCTCTTTTTGGAACTGTTCTTTCATGCGCTGCTGCTCTTCCAATTGCTGCTGCATCTGCTGCTTTAATGCAGAGCTGTCCTGCGAAAGCTGGTTGTTCTGCAGCCTTTGCTCTGCTGGTTGCTGCTGTTTGGGCTGCTGGCTTCCAAAAACCTGGTTCATCATTTGCTGCATTCTCTGCTCTTGCTGCGCAAAAGGATTGCTTTGCGGCGTTTGGCTCGCTTTTTGCGAAGAGCTCGACACCTTGTTCTGTTCGTTCTTCTTCTGCGACTCGTCGCTCACAAAATGTATTTTTATGCCGTCAAGGTTTACTTCCCTTGCCTCATCTTTCGTGTAAGAGAACGTCAGGCTGACATCAAGCGTTAAGGGAGTGTCTGACGTTCCAAAACTGAGTGGTATTTCAGTCTCACCTTTTTCTATTGAAAGTGTTGTTGATTTCGTGCTTGAACTCGAGTATTGGAAATTGCCTTGGTTGATTGACTGTGTTATCGTGTAGCTTAGCATTCCATTTATTGTTTCCTTATAAGTGTTGTCAGCATTCAGCTTTATTATGGCATTTTCTCCTGTCAGAAAGTAATATTCCTTCTGGTCTAAGGAAAGTGTTATGTCTTTTGCCAGCACAGAGGGAAATACTAAAAATATTATTACAGATAATATTATCAAATTCTTAACAACCTTCATCTGCCATCACCATTAAACGGGTTGTTAATCCTTATTCTTCCGCAGCAAAAGTCTGACAGGCCAGCATACAAAAAAGGCCTCTCACCTCTTACATCATCTATTCCTGCTGGGAACACAATATCATCCAGAATTGGTTTGCTTTTCGAAGGTGCTTTGGGGAAATCCTCTCTTCTTGCCAAAACCTTAAAGTCAGACAACCTTCTTGTTTGTCTGTTGAATATGAAACTCATTGCAACGTAATGCTTTCTGTTGTGCTTGTCAAACCATGCTAAATGCCCTATTACTCCTATTCTGCCATTCCCTAAGTTCATAGCTTGGTTTGCTCCGCCCCATTGGTTATCATCGAAAATTCCATTTATCAAATACGCTTTAACATAATCAGCTTCGCCTATTCTTTGAATATCATCAAGGCTTTCCACTTCAAAATATCCTATTCTTCTTTCTTTAAGCTCTTTTCCCCTTGGCCTTGTGAATATGCCTATTGCGCCGTTCAAATCAACAAGCGTTATGTCTTTCATGCCAATAGGTCCTGATGATAAGTACTCAAGCCTTGACAAAGAATCACCAGCATAAAAGTCAGTCTGCCAGTTTAATTTGCTTCCCTCATTGAAAACATGAACACCTCTCAAAACATATAACCCCTCAATAATAAACACTGCAGGGTCTTGCATTTTGAAAGAAGGAACATTTCTCATTAATGTATAATAACCGTTTTTTCTTTCAAAAAACATAACTCTTGAATCCGTTTCGCTGTCATAAGGCTCAACTCTTGCAGCGATTACTTCTCTTCCTTGATACTCAAACGGCACGCTTGGGTTATAAACTGTTTTATTTCCTTGGCCTTCAAACCTCAGCAATTCTGAACTTTCTTTCATTGTATTATCCTCTTCCAGCCATACCTTAAGTACAAGTATATCATGAATGTTATCATGGCAGCAGCGAAGAACCAGTCCTTGATGCTTGTCTCCTCTTTCTCTCTCTTAATTTCTTTGCTTATGCTCTTGTAAATCTCGTCCAGTGTTTTGTCATTCACGGACTTGAAGTACTTGCCACCTGTCTGCTCAGCTATTGCTTTGAGGGTTTCCTCGTCAAGCTCAGCGTACTGCGGCCTGCCGAACCAGTCATAGCCAAGAACAACTTTTTCTTCAGAGCCCATTCCAATTGTGTAAACCTGAATTTTGTTTGATTTCGCGAACTCGACAGCCTCCGCAGGCGAAATTA
Source organism: Candidatus Woesearchaeota archaeon (assembly GCA_003695265.1). GTDB lineage: Archaea > Nanobdellota > Nanobdellia > Woesearchaeales > J072 > J072. The sequence continues at coordinate 4,316 of RFII01000096.1, forward strand.
CTCCAGCATTGTTAACACCGTCAGAGAGAAGAATAACTACTTTTTTCTTGTTCGGTATTGAGGTTGCCATGTCTATCCCTAATGAAAGCCCGTCTCCAATGGCTGTTTTTCCCTCTTTTGGCGCTATGCTCCTGAGCTTTTTGATAACGTTCTCCTTATAAGGGCTTAGGTAAGCTGCTGTTGTTGCGCCGGACTCAAAAACGACTATTCCCGCATGGTCTTTCTCCTTTAATGATTTCAGCAGTATCTCAGCAGACTTTTTTGCAGCCTCAAGCCTTGTTGGCTTGTAGTCAGTTGCCTGCATGCTTCCTGAAACGTCCATGACAAGCACGACATTAACGCCTTCTTTAGTTTGCTTTAGTGGTATGTGCGGGTTTGCAAAGCCGATAATCATGAAAACAAGCACGAGCAGTGACAAGTAGAACAGCATGTCGTTCCGCCTGGATTTTTTTTTGTCGCCAAGAGCAGATTTTATGAAGCTTAAGCTGCTGAACTTCATTGCGTCCTGCTTCTTTTTTGCGAGGACTCGCCTGTAAATAAAATACATTATTGGGATTAGCAAAAGAAATGTCAAAACCCACGCGTCGCTGAACCCTGGCATTAGCGAACCACCCTTTTTTTTCTTTCTCTGAAGAATTTTCTTAAAGGTAGCTCGTAAGGCTCGTCTGTGCTTATGCTTATAGCATCAATCTTGTGTTTTTTAAAGTTAGAGTAAAGCTTTTTCTCTTCTTCTCTCATTATCTTCTCATAATTCCTTCTGAACTCTTCATCAGAGGTGTCTACTAGCAATTGCTCGCCTGTCTCCTCATCCTCCAGCTGGATTAAGCCGATGTCTGGAATGCTGCTTTCTCTGTCATCCCTCACTTTGATTGCAATAACATCATGCCTTCTCCTAAGCAGGTTTAACTGCTTTAAAAATCCGGCATCGTAAAAATCAGATATTATGAATACTATGCTTCTTTTTTTCAAAACGTTTAGGATGTAATTAAGCGAATCCTTCAGGTTTGTTTTTCTTGATTCAGGCTTGTAAGAAACCAAGGTGCTGAGTATTTTCAAAACATGCCTTCTTCCTTTCCTTGCCGGGACATACTTTTCAATTTTGTCTGTGAAAATAAACAGCCCGACATTGTCATTGTTTCTCATTGCAGAGAACATCAGGGTTGCTGTAAGCTCAACTGCTTTTCTCCTCTTTTCAATAATGTTTCCGAAGCTTCCGGAAGCAGAGTAGTCAAACGCGAAGTAAACCCTTAAGTCGCGCTCCTCAATGAACTCCTTTATAAAGGGACGGTTAAACCTGGCAGTGACTTTCCAGTCTATTGCGCGAATATCGTCTCCTGGCCTGTAATCCCTTATTTCAGAGAACTCAATCCCCTGTCCTTTGAATATTGAATGGTAGTTTCCAGCAATTATTCCGTCCACTAAGTGTTTTGTCGCAATCTCGATTTTTTTTACTTGTTTGATAATCTCTTTTGTCTCTTGCATTTTCTTATTCAAGCATATAATCAGCTGCCTCTTCTATTGTTGAGACTTCCTTAACCTCAATCCCCCATTCTTTTTTTGCTTCCTCGCTTATGTCAATAACTCTTGGCACGTAGCGCGTATTAAACAACGAAAAGCCAAAGCCGAAAGGCTCTTCCTCAACAACCCTTTCATAATACCTCACTTTTGTCTGCCCTTCTGGAACAAGAAATGTTTTGTAGCCGGCGTCAGCTGCTGCTTTTACCTTTTCAAGAATCCCGCCGACTCTGCCTATGCTTCCGTCATGGTTTATTGTGCCTGTAATTGCTATGCCTTTTTTTATGTCTTTGTTTTCTAAAGCAGCTATTGTTGCTATGGCAGTTGCTGCTCCGGCAGATTCGCCTCCAATAACTGAGCCGTTTATGTCGTATGTGAGTATGAAATCCTTGTTTCCTGCGTAGTTGTTGCTCCTGAGCTTTGCAACAGTGACTGCTATGTTTGCTGAATACTGCAGGTCGGTTTCCAGGAACGGGTTTGTGTCTATAAGCACGTTCGCGTTTCCAGGGATGAGCTTTACTGTAAGCCTTCCAACAGTTCCTTCCCCGCTTAAGCTGCTGACAGCAACTATTGGTACTGTTTTTGAAATAATATCATTCTTTTCAAAACCCATTTGAGTTGCTTGCAACTCGTTGTTTTGGCTGTCTTTTTCCTGTATTGCTTCACATTTCAGATTCAGGCCATTGCCAAACAGCATAATGTTGGCATAGAATGCACTGGCAAAAACCAATCCTGCTACAAAGCAAATCATTCCTATAAAAACGTTTTTTTTACCCATCTTCATGGAACTTTAATCTTTTCAAGAATTTTTGCGATGATCTCATCGCTTGTCTTCTGCTCAGCTTCAGCCTCGTAAGTGAGGATTATTCTGTGCCTCAGAACATCATAAGCTATTGCTTTCACGTCTTCTGGCTTTACATAGCCTCTGCCGTTCATCATTGCATGAGCCTTAGCTGCCAAAACAAGCCACAAGGAGGCTCTTGGGGAAGCGCCGTACTCTATGTGACCATTAATGTCAAGCCCGTATTTTTCCGGATGCCTAGTAGCATCAACTATCTCTGCTACGTACTCCTTTATTTTTTGGTCGGCGTAAATCTTCTGGTTGAATTCCTGCATCTCAACTATTTTAGAAGTGTTAATCATCTTAGATGCCTTCACGCTTGCTCCTTCTGTAAACCTGTTCATTATTTCGATTTCCTCATCTTTTTCAGGGTATCCTATGAGCAGCTTGAACATGAACCTGTCAACCTGCGCTTCTGGTAGCTTGTAAGTTCCTTCAGATTCTATTGGGTTCTGCGTTGCAAGCACAAAGAACGGCTTGGCAAGCTCGTGGGTGTCGCCTTGGATGCTGACCTGCTTTTCCTGCATTGCCTCTAACAGCGCTGACTGCACTTTTGGCGGGGCCCTGTTAATCTCGTCTGCTAGGACAAAATTTGTGAATATCGGCCCTTTCAAAGTCTTGAATGATGTTGTTTTGTGGTCATAAATTTTTGTTCCTGTAATGTCTGCGGGAAGAAGGTCTGGCGTGAACTGTATTCTCACAAAGCCTGCGCTGATGCTGTCAGCTAAAGTCTTTATCATAAGTGTCTTGGCAAGGCCGGGCACGCCTTCCAGCAGGATGTGGCCGTTCGAAATAAGCGCTATTAAAAGCTTTTTTATTGAGTCTTCCTGGCCTACTATGACTTTGCTTACTTCTGCCTGCAGCTTGTCAAGCTCTTTCGCGTATTTCTCAGCTTTTGAATTAAGCCTTTTTATCTCCTCATTCATTACCATCACCTTTTCACAAGCCAAACGTTTTCTCGAACTCTTTCATCTGCCTTATGGTTTTAACAAACTTCATTCCTGTTTCAGTGATTGTGATATACTCATAATTGTTATCTTTTATTTTTTTAACAAAATTTTTTTCAACCAATTCCTCAAGGTATGTCTTCATCTGCTTATGCGCGAGATTTGCCTTGTACATTAAGTGGGTTGGTTTTATTCTTCCGCCCTTCTCTTGGATTGAAAGAAGCATGTCAAGGACGATATCACTTCTTTCCCTTTTTCTTGCCATCTTTGAGTACCTTTGTGAATGTTATGAGCAATCCTACATATCCTATGAGCTGTACAATCTCAGCAATTACGTAAAGCACAGCACTAATTTTTACGAAGATGAAGATGATGTTGCTCGCGGTTATTGTTGCAAAACTGTAGAAAAGCCACTTGTTCGTGCTGTGCTTTGTCTTCTTATAATTCTCCAGATATTTTGAGGTTATTATAACAAGCAATATCAAGGCTGTCAGGTGAAAAATGTAATAAGCTGACCTGCTGAAGTATGACAACGCTAAAATGAGGTATGCTGTTAGAATAATGTTTGCCTTGCTCTGCTTAATATATATTGAGCAAAGCATGTAAAGGCCGAGCAGCATGAGAATCCTGTAGCCTAGGAAGCCTGCAAAAAACAGGATGTTTGATGGTTGCGTTGAAAAATATGTTAATCTTACAAATCCAATCTGTTTTGTTTCAAGAACATGGTAATATATTGTGAAGTTTGTTATTATCTTGAACATGAATGACAAAGCCATCATTATAAAAGATGAGGCTAGAAAAATGTATTTCTTGTTCTTCCTGTTGAGCCTGTAATACTTTATGCTGAAGAATGCTATCAAGGACAGTACGAAAATGCTGATCAGGTCTATGGCTATGTCTTTTCCGTAAAACCATCTAGGACTGTAAACTAGTTCTATCATGTGTTGAGAGATAAAAAATTTATTTAAAAAACTTATGAAAGATTCCCTCATAAGTTTCTTCTATAATTTGCTTTCACATCTTATTAATAATATACTTCCTTTCTGGCTTTGTATGACTTGCAACTGGAGGTGATATTATGGAATCACAACATATTTTTTTTGTCTCTTGGCTCTCTCTTCTTCAGGACAAAAGAAAAAAAGCTCAACACTGGATAAACCAATCCAAGGGTTGTAATTCTGCCTGATTCTTAATCTTTCATGTTTTTTTCAAAACATTTATATATTAGTAATGATTTACTATTAAGAATAATTATCAATAAGGTGTTTTTATGCTTGGGACAAGAACAACCTGCCAGAGAATAAAAATCCTTGATTATTTAAAAAGCGTTAAAACGCACCCAACAGCTGAAGAAATTTACAAAGCAGTGAGAAAAGATCTGCCTGCAATAAGCCTCGCAACAGTTTACAGAAACCTAAACCTTCTGGTAGACCAAGGCATTATCTTCAAGCTAATGGTAAAAAACGAAGCTCATTTTGATGCTGGAAAATGCAGCCACCAGCACTTCATATGCAGGAACTGCGGAGAAATAATTGACATACATAACAAAAAAATAACTAATTACGCATTAAAAAAAGTTGCTTCTCCAGAACTGAAGCCGGACTGCGTGAAAATTATTTATGAAGGGCTGTGCAAACACTGCGAGAGAGGTGATAAAAAATGACCAAGCCAGTGGTTTGCCACAAAGGCAAATGCGAGTATGAAGACAAAGAATTCATTGATGATTGCTATAACTGCAATGACGTTCAAGAAGTCGAAAATGTGATTAGAAAAAACAATTTAAAAAAATAAGGAGGTGCTTAAAATGGGTTGTGGTTGCGGATCAATGTCCACTAAGAAAAAAACAACTAAGAAAAAGAAAAAATAATTTTTTTACTTTTTTTACTTTTTATTCACATTTTTCAAGCTTAACGTTCAATAAATAAAATCGTTGGAGGTTTAAAAAATGGTAAACATAAATGAGAAAGCGCCTGAATTCACTGAAGACGCATTTGTTGATGGAGAAATCAAAAAAATAAGTCTTTCCGACTACAAGGGGAAATGGGTCGTGCTTTTCTTCTACCCTGCAGACTTCACTTTTGTGTGCCCAACTGAGTTAGGAGAATTGGCTGATCATTACGAGGAGTTCAAAAAGCTCGGCGCAGAAATTATTAGTGTTAGCACAGACACAGCCTTTGTTCATAAGGCATGGCATGACAACTCTGAAACAATAAAAAAGATAAAGTTTCCAATGCTTGCGGATCCTGCGAGAAGGGTTTGCAGGGCTTACTGGACTTTGATTGAAGATGAAGGAGTTTCTTTAAGGGCGACGTACCTAATAGACCCTGAAGGAATTATAAAGGCCTTTGAGTTTCACAACAACGATATTGGAAGAAGCGTTAATGAACTGCTAAGAAAGCTTGAAGCAGCAATTTATGTTAGCAAGCACAAGGGAGAAGTTTGCCCAATGGACTGGAAGCCTGGCGAAAAAACATTAAAGCCGGGCCTTGATTTAGTTGGAAAAATATGAACAAAGAGGTGGTTTTCAATGAGCTTAACAAAAACAATGGAAGCAGCGCTGAACAAACAAGTAAATGCTGAGCTCTACTCAGCTTACCTTTACTTGTCAATGTCAGCTGACTTTGAGGCTAAAAACCTTAAAGGCTTTGCCAACTGGATGTTCGTGCAGGCCCAAGAGGAAATGACTCATGTCATGAAAATATACAGGCACATTCTTGATCGCGGCGGAAAAGTCGTTCTTGACAAAGTTGCAAAACCAAAGACAACGTGGAAAACTCCTTTAGATGCTTTTCAAGACGCGTACAAGCATGAGAAAGAAATAACTGCAATGATAAACAACCTTGTCAGGCTTGCAAAAAAGCAGAACGACCACGCAACAGAAAGCATGCTCCAATGGTTCGTTGACGAGCAGGTCGAGGAAGAGGCGAACACTGATGAGATAGTGCAAAAGCTTAAAATGGTGAAAAATTCAGGAGAAGGCATTCTAATTATAGACAAAGAGCTCTCCCAAAGGGTTTTTGTCGACAATACAAAGGCAGCGCAATGATAATTAACAATAGAAAGCCGGAATTTGAATGCAACGAGATTTTCCTTAAAAGGTGGTCTCCAAGGGCGATGAGCGGTGAGGAAATAAGCGATGAGGAGCTTATGATCCTCTTTGAAGCTGCAAAGTGGGCCCCCTCCACATACAACGCTCAGCCCTGGAGATTCCTTTACGCCAAAAGAGGCTCTGAAGACTGGGAAAAATTCCTTGATTTGCTCGTCGAGCCGAATAGGGTGTGGTGCAAGAATGCAGCAGCCCTTGTTGTCATGATTTCAAAGAAGACTTTTGAGCACAACGGAAAGCCGGACAGCACTAGCTCTCTCTGCTCCGGTTCTGCATGGCAGAATCTCGCTCTGCAGGCAACGATGAACGGTCTTGTTACGCACGGAATGGCCGGCTTCGATTATGAGAGAGCAAGGAAAGCTCTGAAAATTCCTGAGGACTACAAGGTCGAGATGATGATCGCAATAGGCAGGCCTGGAAAGAAAGAAGACCTGCCTGAAAATTTGCAAGAAAAAGAGATTCCTTCAGGTCGCAAGAAACTGAAAGAAATCGTGATGAAAGGAGAATTCAAGGAATTGGAGGTGTGAAAATGGCTGAACTGCCAAAATTAGGATATGAGTATGATGCTTTAGAGCCGTACATAGACGCAAGGACTATGGAAATACACCATTCGAAGCATCACAAAGCCTATGTTGACAAGTACAACGCAGCAATAAAAGGACACTCTGACTTAGAGGAAAAAGACGCAGAAGAGGTTATAGCTAACTTGAATGATGTTCCCGAGGAAATCAGAACAGCAGTCCGGAACAACGGCGGTGGAGTTGTTAACCACAGCTTTTTCTGGAAGATACTGAAAAAAGATGTCGAGCCGAAAGGGGAAATCATTGAAGCAATAAAAGAAGAATTTGGAAGCTTTGAGAAATTCAAGGATGAGTTCTCAAATGCTGCTGCAACGCTTTTCGGAAGCGGATGGGCATGGCTAGTTCTTGACAACGGAAAATTAAAAGTGATTACAACAAAAAACCAGGACAGTCCCTTGACTATTGGCAAAATCCCTTTGATAGCCCTTGACGTTTGGGAGCACGCCTATTACCTAAAGTACCAGAACAGGCGACCCGAGTACATCGAGGCTTTTTTCAGCGTCATAAACTGGGACGTTGTCAATGATTTTTTCTTGAAAGCAAAGGAGGCGTGAGAAATGGCTGAGCAAGGAGGAATATACA
>RFII01000097.1 GCA_003695265.1 Candidatus Woesearchaeota archaeon
AATAATTTTAAAATAATTTTTTTATTATTTTTATAAAAAACTTTATAAAAACTGTTTTTTATGATTTTTAGGGCAAGCGCTTCAACTGCTTTAGCAAGTAATTATCTTCTCCGGAAATAGTCTCGTCCTCTTTCTGCTCCACCTCGACAGGCTTTTTCTTCTCTTCTCTCATGCCAATAGTACTCGTTTGGTCTTTCAGCATCATCTCAACCGTGGACATTTCCTCCTCGTTCAGCTGCTTCGGAGCCCACTTAAAGCTTAGGTTGTCGTTCTGCATTCTTGGAATTATATGAACAAGGAAATGCGGCACGTCTTGACCTGCAGCCACTCCGTTCTGGATTATTATGTTAGTGCCTTGAGCGTGCAGCGCCTCAAAAACAGCTATTGAAATCTTGTTAACCACTTTGAACAAGTGCTCAAACAAAGGGTCAGGAACCATCTCAATAATTGAGAAATGCTCCTTAGGCATAACTAATATGTGGCCTAAAGAGGCTGGCTTAGCAGTCAGGCAGGCAAAAACCTTGTCATCTTCATAGACGACCTTTGCTGCTTTCTGCTCAATTTTTTTGCATATCTCGCAGTTGCTCATTTTAACCAAACATTTGTGAAAGTGTGTCTAAATCAATAAGCTTGTTATTATTGTCCTCTTTCTTTCCATTCTTTCTTTTCTCGTCTAGATCAGCAAATTCTTCGTAATTCTTATTCACGCATTTGCAGGGCTGCTTGAAATGCTCCTCTGCCTCTTCCGCTGATGAGAAAACCAGCCTGTTCTCGTCAGAAATGTTCTGCGCGAACGGGCAGTTAACAGTATGGTACTTGTCTGATTTCTTGCTAGAAACGTACTCTTTCTCAGCTTTCTCTCCAGTTTCTTCCTCTTTAATCTCCTCAATCTCTTCTTCTGAAGCTTCTTCTTTCTGCTCTTCTTGTGTTAACCCTTGCTTTTCTTTTTTCAATTCCTCCACGGACTCCTTTATTATGCTCTGGACGTCAATGCTTTCCTTTACAGGCTTTTCCTCGAATTCTGCCTCGACAACGCCCTGCTTAATGCCAAAAACAGAATTCACTCTCGGAAGAAGCATCTTATGCAGTTTGTCCAGCTCTTCAGGTGCTATGAACTGCTTGGGAATCTTAAAGCATGACACATCGTCGCCCTCTTTTCTTGGAATTATGTGAATCATGAAATGCGGCGCCTGCTGTCCTGCGGCAACGCCGTTAGCCACGAAAATGTTTGTTCCTTTTGCCTGCAAGCCCCGGAGCATGGCCTGAGAAATGTGCTTTGCAATCCTGAACATGTGCGCTATCAGGTCTTCTGGCATCTGCGGCATTATAGCATAATGCTCCTTTGGTATCAGAAGAGTATGCCCAGGATTAGCAGGGTTAATGTCAAGAATTCCGAGAACCTTGTCATCTTCAAACACCTTTTTGGACTGAACCCTTCCATGTGCTATGTGGCAGAAAATACAGTTCTTTTTCTGGAGCTCTGCAATCTGCTCAGGGCTCATGTTTTTCAGGTCTTCCTGGCTGACTTCCATTATTATTAACTTTGGTTGATAGCTATATAAATCTTTTCCAGAAAAATACCAAAAGATATAAATATGAGTTCCTTTACTTGTATAGATAAATATGGCAAGAATGGGTGCTTCTAAAACAAAAGTGTCAATGACAATAGATAAAGACGTCTATGACCAATTCCGCAATTACTGCAAGCAGAACGGTATGAAAGTCAGCTCTAAAGTTGAATTGCTCATGAAAGAAACTGTTAAGAACCCGACTCTCAAAAAATACCTGGAATAAATCAAGCTCATAATATCATAAATTATTATTAATCACAGAAGTGCGTCGCAATCATGTACTTATTTAGGGGTGTATTCAAAGAAAGAGGTAGGCTTGTTTTCTCTAGGTATAATATTCTCTGCAATAACATTCACTTTTCGCGGCGCGCTTCTGCCTTATTCTCAAGAGTAAGGCAGGGGCGTTTATGCTTACTAATATATCATACATTTATAAAAAGAGGGGATAAATATCCTATTTGCTGAATTGAATATCAAGATAATACTGAAAACGCTCGTGGTTTTTTCTTTATTAATTGTTTATGCTAATTCTGTTACTGCGAATAGTTTTGCCTATTATACTTATGGTGGTCTTGATCCTGGGCCTTGTAATTTTGATAATTGCACTAGTCAAGCATCAGGACCAGGTGGAGAAGTTAATAACAATTCTTTTAATGATAATTGTGGAAGTTTTTTTGATTGTGTATGGAATGCAACCTGTTACAAATCTGGATCATCAATTATAATGGAAGGGGAAGATATAGATAATATATCTACAGGAGATATTCACATAGCTGTTTGCCAGACTGGAGTACCAGGAGTTTGGAGAGATATGGATTCAATACCAAATGATTTGTCACGATGGTGCACTCCTTTTAGCTTGTCAGACTCTACTTCAACAACATTCAAGCTTCCTTGTTATTATTGCAATGTTACCTCAGGTGAAGAGCCTGGATTCGGACCAGGCGAATATGACATAAATGAGCCCTGGATTCTTGCTGAGACCGGCTTGAACAAATCACAAGCTCCGCAGTGCTGCGGCGATGACTCAGGAGAGTTTGAGCGAAACAACTCCTGCTTACCTGGTGCATGCAACCCAGGTTATACACAAAGCAATATTTTTGTGTGCTGCGACAAGGCAACTGACTGCGTTTCAAACGCCTCAAGCGCATTCCCAAAATGCTATGACGAGTTCACAGTAATGGACGCTGACGGCTTTGGAGGCAATGAGAGGTGTGTTAACGGCAGATGGGCTGACAACACTGTGCCGACATGCAATATTGAATGGATAAACGTTGATTCTGGCAGCGGCTATGTTTCTGGCACGAACAAGATGTGGTACAATCCGTCTGCTATTGGTTCTTTTACTGTGAACGCAAGCTATTCTGATTCCGGGCCGCTAGTTTCGCCGCTTAACACAACAACGTTTCCTTACACGACGAGCGCTGGCACAACTTTTTATTTTGGTGCAGGCGAAGAAGGCTCTGCTAATAGGAGCTGGCAATATAACTGGAACACTGGAAGCACAGAATCAAGCAACTTCTCAGTATTAGTTAATGATTCGCACAACAATATAGGTAATTGCACTTTTGAAGTCATTTTAGACAATCAGGGCGCTTCTGGCGGAAGCGTTTCTTACACAAACGGCTATGTTACCAGCTCTACTCTAACAATAACTTTGAATAACGGGGTAGACAATCCTGGCGGCTCAGGCCTTGCTTATGTCCAGCTTCAGAGGAAGCAGGCAGTGCTTAGCGGTGGGAGTTGCGGCGCTTATGGTGCTTGGAGCGATGTGGGGTCGCAGACTCTTGGCCAAACCTCATATGATGATGCTGTCAGCACAGCCACTTGCTATAAGTACCAATACCAAGTAACAGAC
>RFII01000098.1 GCA_003695265.1 Candidatus Woesearchaeota archaeon
GATAATTATAGATTAAATCAGCTTTTTCTCTTCTGTTTATCAACTCATAAAATTTTTTCGCATAATAAAGAGGAAGAATTGGGATTCTTAGGCCTTCCCATAAAATTTCTTCTGTTTTGTCAAACATGTTTAGTTTCCTGTCACCATAAGAATTTATTTCAACTTCAAAGCCGTTGATCTTGCAAACCAGTGAAAAACCATTTATTTTTTTGCTGAAAAAATCCTTAACAATAAATTTCTTCAAGGCATTTCTAAAAACATTAATTCCCTCATCATCAGTGGTTATGTCAAGGTCACGAACAGAAACACCAACACCTTGAATCCTAAGGTTTGCGCTTCCCTCAAGCCTCCAAACACATTTTTTGGATTGAAGGCTGTTTAAAATGATCTGCAAAATTTCTTTTATGTCCTTTTCATCCATAACATCAAAAAGAAATATTTTTTCTTATTAAAACTTATTTCCCACTTTTCAATGCATTCAGGATTTCTGACATGACATAGCCAAGATGAGCCCTGTTTGTGAAGTCAATCTTGTCAACGTTAAGCCTTAATACAGGCCCTTTGTGATAGCCGAAGCTTCTGACTCTTTCAGCATAAGTTTCGTATTCGCCATGCAAGAAATGAATCTCTTCGAGAGTCCATCCGCCTTCAACCTCCATTGCAATGTTTCTTTCTTGGATGCGTTTCCAAGCCAGCTGCGGGCTTCCCTCAAGAACTATTAATAGGTCTGCCTGCGGCAATTCACCCATTATCTTCCTGAATTCAGCATGAAGAATGTCATACTCGCTCTCTGTCAGAATGCCCTGCACTTTGAACATGTTGCAGAAAGTCAGCAAGTCCTCTGGCATTGACCTGTCCTTTACGTAAGAGCCGTCGCCGCTCTTTCCCTTTCTTCTCTGCTCTGCCCGCATTTGGAATAGGTAGCGCTGAAGGTCAAAACAGTATTTTGGCTTGTTCCCTAAAAATTGTTCTAACAATGGGTTTTCTTCTGGGGCTTCGTACAGCCCGTTAATTCCTAGTGCGTTTGCCAGCATCTTTGCAAGAGTTGTTTTGCCCAACCCAATATTGCCTGCAATGGTTATCAGGCTTGGGTTGGAATGGAGGTATGCCTCTAATTCGTGCTCAACCTCAATCGAGCGAAGAACTGCTTCTGTGCTAGGTATAGTAACCCATTCGCCGATGCCAGGAGTCAAAGATGTGAGGCCTGGAATAGATTTTACTTTATCGGCTATTTGCCTTGCTGTTTCCTCGAAAAAGTCTGTTTCATTCATGTCCTGGTTTGCATTTATTACTAAAACAGGGCTTGCGTCATAAGATACAATCCATTCCTCATAAAGCTCGTTTAAAGTAGCAATGTATTCTCTAGGTATTGCCTGCTCAGCGCCCCTCCCGCGGTTTGCAATCCTTTCCATCAGCGTGTCAACATCAGCTTTTAGATATACAAGAAGGTCTGGTGGAGGAATGCGAGCGCTCATCAACCGGAATGTTTTCTCATAAATCGCGAACTGCTCAGGAGTCATGTTTCCTTGAATGCGCTGAGCCTTACCAAAAATATGATAATCCTCCCTAAGTGTTCTGTCCTCTAAAACAATTCCTTTGTGGCGAGCAATCTCATCCTGCCTGCGCAGCCTTTCATTGAGGAACTCAACCTGGAACTCAAAAGCATATCTTTCTGGGTTTTCATAAAAATTTTGGAGGCTTGCAGGCTTAAACTCCTCAAGCAATGCCAGAACTTTCCTTTCTATGCGAGGATTAACATCAAGAAGCTCAAGAAGAATCTCATCAAGAGGAGTAGAAGAGGCAGCCTTTACAAACGTAGATTTGCCTACGCCAATATTGCCTGCTATTCCTATGTGCAGCTCAGCTATTCCATCACACCCCCCAAAAACATTTGTGTGATATCTTTAATAAATGGATTTCTGTGATAGAAAATATTTATTATAAGATAGGATTAACATATTTTAAAAATTCAAACTATCCCCCTCATCTTCAGCTCAAGAACCAAATCCTCTATTCTCTTCAAGTCCCACCTGACCGCATCGTATTTTTTGCGCAAATCAGAGTTTCTGAAGTCAAATTTGGAAAGCTGAAAGTACAACGAGTCCACAAAATCCTTTATTCTCACCACTTCAGAATATTTTCCTTTTATAGCAAGATTTACTGCTTTTCTCACCATTTCACCGGAAAGGTCGCAGACACCAAGCAGATAATGCTCCGGATCAACATTAAGCTCTTTTGAGGTTGGAAGCCTGCCGTTTTTCTCAAGATGGTAATAGCACACCGCCTCCACGTACTCTTGAACTGCAACCCTGTAAAAGCCTTCGGAAAAAAGCTTGTGGTTTCCTATCTTATTGACTTTTGCAAGGGTTTCTTTCATCTTGTCAACAAGGGCTTTGGCAGCTTGGCCGCGGTTAACCGCGTTTATTATCTGCTTTGAAAGCTTCAAAACATTACGGGTCTGCTTTATCATAACTTCCCTGTCAGAATCATACTTTTCAACATACTTGCACAGATCTGCAAAATCTTTTTTATTAATAACATGTGATTTCATTATGGCACCCTTGCCTTTAGCAAACTTCAATGACTATATAAACTTTTTTATAAAAATATTTTACTGCTTTATAGACTATAAAAAAACAAAACATTTATA
>RFII01000099.1 GCA_003695265.1 Candidatus Woesearchaeota archaeon
ATTATATAAACTGATTATATTATATATAAATGCTCATGGCATTCAAACAAGTTATTCTGGTCAGGCAAGACCTCAAAATGCCTAAAGGCAAATTGGCTGCTCAAGTAGCTCACGCGTCAGTCGAGGCTGTTGAAAAATCTTGTGAGGACAATATTAAAAAATGGAAAAGAGGCGGAGCAAAAAAAGTCGTTCTTAAAGTTGCTGACCTAAAAGAATTAAAGAAGTACCAGAACCTTGCAAAGAAGGCAAAGCTTGCAAATGCTTTAATTAGGGATGCCGGCAGGACTTTCCTTATTCCAGGAACAGTAACATGCTTGGCTATTGGCCCGGACGAAGAGGAAAAGATTGATTCTGTGACAGGCCAGCTTTCCATGTTGTAATTATTTAAAGAAATCAAGTAAGGAATGTTCTTTCTAAAAAAAAAAGGCTCTGATGAAAGTCTCAGTTTTTCGTGACCGTCGCTGTCTTTGCAAGCATTGTTTGTAAAACAAAGAATGCTTTGACACGACGGAGCCTCGCAGTCTTGCGAGGCGTAGTAGGTCACGAAAAACAAATTAAAGAGACTTTTTCATCAGAGCCTAAAAAAAAGATTTAAATATAAGATAATCCAGAAAACTAAGGATACTAACTAAAAAGGTGGTTTTTCATGGACATACACATTCATGTAGAGAAAAAACATCTCTTTGTTCTTGGAATAATATTTCTTATTTCTGGAGCAATAGTTGTTTTGGCTAGTCTTGACACTAGTCAGCCGTGGCATTCATTGCAGCAAATCGCGAAAAGCAGTTCAGACACGGTTTCCGTAGATAATGATGGAAACGGAAAAATTGATAATGCTGACAACTCTGATAAACTTAACAGCCATAATACTTCATATTTTCAGAAAGACATCGGAAATGATTGTGCGGCAAACAAATATGTTTACGGCGTTTATGATAATGGAACGCTGAAGTGTAGAAATGATACAGTTGGTGGTAGTTCTTTAGAAGCTTATTGGACTGATTATAGTAATTGTGACTGTGTTGCAAGTGCGCCCCCCTGCCAAGCAGGTGAAGTAAGGATAGATGTTGCGCAAATGGATTGCCTTGGTCAGGGTTATGCTTGCTGTGGAAATTATGACCATTATTCTGGTGAAAATAATTTTTGCAAAAAGAAGAGTAAATGTTTAAAGATAGTCTGAATTATTAACACTTTTAAATCATACTAAGTTTATGAATTAATATTGTTTTTCATAACTTATTCATATTTGTTTTTTCATAAATAGGGTGTGCTTGTAGGATTACGAGAATTATTTACGGAAAAGATTAATAGGTAAGTTAATCCAATTTTATATTTTTTATTCAAAAGTTTTAAATAGCCTTTTGTTCTTAACAAATTCTTGATGAAAAAAGAGGTTGTTGATTACTTAAAGGAGCAGTTAAGAAAAGGGTTTTCTGAGGAGCAGTTGCGCGCAGCCCTGAAGAGTGAAGGATATGATGACAAAGATATTGATGATACTTTCAGAGAAATAAAGAATAAAGAAAATGATGAGATTAGTAAAACGGTTTTTATCTATCTGGGAGTGTTTGTAGTTTTTGGCATTATAAGCGCTTTTCTGTTAAAACTTTCAGGGCTAACCCAAGAATTCTTTATGAGGATAACAAGCTCGTTCTTTGCCCTTGTTCAAGGAAATGCAGAAGTAAGCTTTTTGCTCGTGTTTCTTGGAATAATCTCAGCTTCGGTTTCGTTAGCTTCGTTTTTCGCTTTTAACCTCAGAGTTGGAAGAATGCATTATTTCGCATTAGTTTCTGCTGCTTTGGTCTCAATAACAGCAGGGTTGTTGGCAGGATTCACTCTTGCGGAAATATTCGTTTTTCTAGCTTCATTAGCAACTTTACTCTTCTTCAGCTACAACACTGAAACGCTTAGGAAAACATACAAGACTTTGCATGTTTTTAGGCTAGCATCGCATAATGTTTCTTCTGCGTGGAAAGTTTTTGGGGTTGCCATTGCGGTTTTTGTCTTTATAACCTTAACGAATGATCATAGTTATGTTAATAATGAATTCAATGTTATTTCGCAAAAGCTTATTGGAGGAAATATTTCTGACATCAATGAGATTCAGCGCATAAATAACGAAATCCAGTTAAACAACACCCTGCAGCTGCTAGAAGTAATGGAAAACCTTATAGCCTTCCACTTAGTGAACGACTCAACTCTGAGCGATGAGGAAAGGTCATTCAGGTACGCCAACATACAGGAAAGCATAAGAAAGGCGGATGAGCAGATAAAGAAAGACTTGATAAATGAATACAACAAGCAAGTCAATTCCGCAGAGCAAAAAGAGGCTGGCATAAAGGCAAAAAGAGTTTTGGAAGCAGTGAAAAAGGTTTATCCGATAATGACTGCTTTTACTGTTTTCATCATAATTGAGGTTTTCGGATTTTTTGTAAAGGTTTTCACAGCTTTGTTCTCATTCATTATTTGGCAGTTCTTCGAGAAAAAGGGATAAAGTCAATTTTGTTGAGTTAGGAAACTATAAAGATTTTTAGTCCCACCCCCACCATCCCCCACAAACACCAAATCAATCTCACTTAAGCTGGCTTAACCAAAAAAGGGTGAGATTTAAATAGAAGAAGAATTCTTCCTTAAAACCATGGACGAAGAAAACAGGCTTATTCAGGAGAGAAAAAGGAAGTTAAAAGAGATTAGGGAATTAGGAATAAACCCTTATGCTTACAGATTTGACCAGAAAAACAAGGCGCAGGAAATCCTTGAAAAGTTCAAAGGCTTGAAGAGAGAGGAAAAGACAAGAGCAAAGGTTAAGGTTGCTGGAAGAATAATAGCTTTGCGCAGAATGGGCAGGGCCAGCTTCATGCACCTCCAAGACGGCACTGGAAGGATTCAGCTTTACGTGAGGGAAGATGAAGTCGGAAAAGGCAAGTACAAGCTCTTAAAAAAGCTTGACATTGGCGACATAATAGGCGCTGAAGGAAGTGTTTTCAAGACAAAGACAGGCGAGGTTACTGTTTATGTTTCAGAGTACGAGCTATTGACAAAAAGCCTTAGGCCGCTTCCTGAAAAGTTCCACGGCTTAAAAGATACGGAATTAAGGTACAGGGAGAGGTACGTTGACTTGATAGTTAATCCTGAAGTCAAGAAGAAATTCATTATAAGAACAAAGATTTATGACGCGATGAGGGAATTCCTGCAGAAAGAGGGCTTTTTGGAGGTGGAAACTCCTACTTTACAACCAATTTATGGAGGAGCAAGCGCAAAGCCTTTTATAACAAAGCACAACGCACTTAATATGAACTTATACCTCAGGATTTCCAATGAGCTCTACTTAAAAAGGCTTATCGTAGGCGGGTTTGACAAGGTTTTTGAGTTCTGCAAGGACTTCAGGAATGAGGGCATAGACACAAAGCACAATCCTGAATTCTCAATGATGGAAACAATGTCGGCTTATGACAATTATATTGACAGCATGGACAGGACTGAAAGGATGCTCGCGTACATAGCAAAAAAGGTTTTGGGCACAACAAAAATAAAGTATCAGGGAAAGACGATTGACCTTGCGCCGCCGTTCAAAAGAGTGAGAATGGTTGAAGCCGTTAAGAAAGAGACAGGATATGATTTCCTAAAGGTTAAGAGTGTTGAAGAAGCCAGAAAAATTGCGCGCGAGCTAAGAGTTGAAATAACAGACGATATGGGTGTAGGCTCAATACTTGCAGAAATTTGCAGTGAGAAATGCGAGCCAAAGTTCGTCCAGCCCACTATTTTGTATGATTACCCTGTTGAGGTTTCTTCCTTGGCAAAGCCCTGCAAGGACAACCCTAAATTCACAGAGCGCTTCGAGCTGATTATCTGCGGAATGGAGATAGGCAACATGTATTCTGAGCTTAACGACCCAGAAGTGCTTAGGAACAACTGGAAAAAACAAGAAGAACTCTTGAGGAAAGGCGATGAGGAAGCTGAGAGAACTGATGAGGACTTCTTAAAGGCGTTGGAGTATGGAATGCCACCAACGTCAGGAATAGGCATAGGCATGGACCGCCTTACAATGCTCTTCACAGACTCTGACTCCATAAGAGAAGTGATTTTTTTCCCTACGCTAAAGCCTGTCAATAAATAATTTGTTTTTTTTATTTATTGGAGGAA